>CANGYO010000039.1 GCA_947458095.1 Vampirovibrionales bacterium
ATAGTGTTCGATAGATAAAACAGGCTATGAGGCTATTCTAGGAGCCTAGATTTTTTTGTGCGGGCGTGTAGACAGAACTACATAACCAAACAAAAAAATCGTAGCGACAACGAAGAGACCATAGACCGTTTTATATAGCGGATACTATACCAAATTAAAAAGGGATGCTTTATGGCATCCCTTTTTAAAAACAAAACGCCGTGACCTACTTGCGAGGACGCAAGAAATCAGGTAAATCTAAAATACGACGAGCGGCATCTGCCATACTATGACTACGATTGTGAGTATATTCGGCACCCGATGTACTCGCAACAGAACCTGCTTGTGGGGCATTGGCTCCCACATAGCCCGCACCCACCGCAACAGGCTCAGGTGCTGTATTGCGACGCATAAAACTTTCAAAAGGGCTTTGCACCCCTGCAATGACCGCTTCTTTTTGAGGTGCTTGAGCATGACTGCCTGTCAATTCAAAACCTGTGGCAATCACCGTGATTTGGATTTCACCATGCAATTTTTCGTCAATCACGGAACCAAAAATGATGTTCGCTTCAGGATCCACGGCATCATAAACGATTTCAGCGGCTTCATTAACTTCATGCAAGGTCATGTCTGCTCCACCTGTGACGCTAAAAATCACGCCACTGGCACCATCAATCGTGGTTTCAAGCAAGGGAGAGTTCACCGCCATACGAGCCGCTTCTAAGGCACGACCTTCGCCTGTGCCTTTGCCAATGCCCATAATCGCAGAACCTGACTGATGCATAATGGCTTTCACATCGGCGAAATCGACGTTGATTAAACCAGGGATCGTGATGATGTCTGAAATGCCTTGCACCCCACGCAATAAGATATCATCCGCCACATGGAAGGCGTCTTGCATGGAGGTGCGACGCTCAACCACATCCAACAAACGATCGTTAGGGATGACAATCAAGGTATCCACATTTTCTTTCAAGGATTCAAGCCCTTGATTGGCTTGTTGCAAGCGACGACGCCCTTCAAAACCAAAGGGTTTTGTCACCACACCAACCGTCAAGGCACCTAAATCACGAGCAATATCCGCAACGACGGCTGCGGCACCTGTGCCTGTGCCTCCGCCCATGCCAGCGGTGATGAAGACCATATCGGCACCTTCAATGGCTGCCGCAATATCTTCACGACTTTCTTCGGCGGCTTTCTGTCCAATACTGGGGTTCCCACCAGCACCCAAGCCACGGGTGATTTTATTGCCGATTTGCAAACGTTTTTCAGTTTTCGCCATTTGAAGCACTTGAGCATCGGTGTTCAGCACCCAAAACTCAACGCCTGTCATGCCTGTTTCAATCATGCGGTTGACGGCATTGCCACCTGCTCCGCCGACGCCTAGTACCTTAATGACGGCACGGGCTTCTTTCACCAATTCCAAGCGAGTTTGTTGGGCTTCATACGCATTGTGGTCTTCGTAGTTCATGGGGGATTCCTTCGCAAATAGGGGGTGTGATACAATTTATGCAGAGATTTATTAAAAGACGCTTTGAGAAACGCTTCAGTCTAACCTAAAATAACAGCGTGCTTAACGCTATTCTACATGATAAACATGATTTAGGCTTATGGGAACTTACAGAGAAAGTTCTTGAGTAAATCATATCGTAAGTGAAGTAAGCTTGCACGGTTTTTGTTGGCATCGTTACAAAATGCAACAATAGTTTCACTATGTCTAAATGTTACTATATTTATTTGTTGCTTTCTGCAGGACGCTTATTGCATTGTCCCCCCTTCTGATTATAAGAGTGGGGGGGGGAGAGACTTTTACAAAGGGTTCTGTATATGAAAGCAAGAAAATGGTGTACAATAGTTCTAATTAAGTAAGGAAATGATCTATGCCCTTGTTTCAAGCCGATGTTCTGCCTCCTGCGGTGGACTACCCTGAAATCACCCCCTATAAAACCTATCGCCTGCCTGTGTCCAATTTACATACGCTTTATGTCGAAGAAAGTGGTAATCCCAATGGCGTGCCTGTCTTGTTCTTACACGGAGGTCCTGGTTCAGGATGCAGCGAAAAACACCGCAGGCTTTTTGACCCAACCCTCTTTCGCATTATTATTCACGATCAACGTGGGGCAGGACGCTCCACCCCTCACGCTAGCTTGCAAGAAAACACCACATGGCACTTGGTGTCCGATATTAACGCCATTCGTGAGCATTTGGGCATCGACCAATGGATCGTCTTTGGCGGATCGTGGGGGTCGACGCTTGCTTTGGCGTATGCCCAAAGCTTTCCGCAACATTGCTTGAGCTTGGTGCTACGAGGCATCTTTCTAGGCACGGCGGATGAAGTGAAATGGTTGTATCAAGAAGGGGCGAATGCCCTGTCGCCTCACTTGTGGCACGATTTTGAAGACCTTATTCCCCCTGAAGAACGTCACGACATGGTGGGGGCTTATTATAAGCGATTGACAGGCGTCAACAAAGCCCAGCGCCTCGACGCTTGTAAACGCTGGGCAAGGTGGGAAATAAGTAATTGCACCTTACAAGTGGATGACGCCTTTTGCAAACAGTTTGAAGCCGATGATCACGCCGTTTCACTGGCACGCATTGAATGCCATTACTTTATGAACAACTGCTTCTTTGACGCTAAAAACGAGCTGTTGAATCCCCAAAAGCTTGATGCGATTCGGCATATTCCCTTAAGCATCGTGCATGGACGCTATGACTTGGTTTGCCCCCTTAAAAATGCGTGGCTTTTGTATGAAGCCTTGCCTCATGCGGATTTCTATCTTGCCCCTGAGGCAGGGCATGCCAGTTCTGAAAAGGGTTTGCGAGATGCCTTACATTATGTGGTGCATCGTTATGGGGAAGCTGTGCATCAGCATCAAGCGAGTCAAGCAGGCTAAAAGGACGTCCCCGAGATGATGAATGATCGAGCCAGCACCCAGTTTTCGACATGGTTTTTGCGTCGCCTGATTGAAGGCACGGTGACCTTGTTTTTTGTCTTGCTCTTAACGTTTTTCTTGCTCCGCTTGATGCCCGGCAATCCCTTTGACGGAGACAAGGGCTTGTCTCCCTTGGTGAAACAAGCCTTAGAAGCCCGTTTTCACTTGAATGAACCCATGTGGATGCAGTTTTGGCTTTACCTGAAAGGCTTATTTCACGGCGATTTAGGGCCTTCACTCACCCAAGAAGGTCGCTTGGTGGGGGATATGCTCAGGGAATCCTTGCCAACCTCTTTTGGTTTGGGCTTTTTCGCTCTCGCTTTGGGCGTGCCTTTAGGCGTAGCTACGGCGGTGTGGGGCAATGAAACGCCGTCTAAAAACGTCATTGGTGCCTTGGATTCCATTGCCTCTTTATTTTTAGCCTCACCGAGCTTTTTGGTCGCTGGCGTCTTGATTTTGAGCTTTAGCGTCGGCTTAGGATGGCTCCCTGCCGCAACGCTCACCACGCCCTTGCACTGGATTTTGCCTGTGGTGACCCTTGCGATAGTGCCGTATACCTTCACGTATTTGTTGCTCAAGCAGTCCCTCGCCGATGAATCGTCCGCCCTGTACTTGCAAATGAAGTACGCCGCAGGCATTCCTCATACGCAAGTCTTGATGCGTCACTTGTTGCGGAATGCGTGGTTGCCTTTGCTTTCTTTGGCAGGACCCCTCGTCGCCAACGTGATGACAGGCTCCTTCGCCATTGAAGTTTTGTACGCCATTCCAGGGTTAGGGCGACAATTTGTTTCCGCCATTATCAACCGTGATTACACGGTGGTTATGGGATCCACCTTGCTTTATGCGACTTTATTGCTTGTGATGAACCTGCTTGCGGATATGTGCATCGTGGGGCTAGACCCCCGCCGTCGGGAGGCTTAGCATGGCTCGAAAATCGCCTCCTATTTCCGTGAGCTTATACATCGCTTATGTCATTGTAGCCTTAACCTTGGGCTTAATGTGCGTCGCCTTTTTCAGAAACGCCACCACAATTCACCGCTTTGATGCAGGGATTCTACCCTTTAAAACATGGGCATATCCCCTCGGCACCGATGACTTGGGGCGTGATTTGCTCGCTCGTCTTTCAGTCGGCACGCAAATCTCGATGACGGTGGGGATCGCCACGGCTTTGGTCGCTTCGGCGTTTGGCAGTGCTTACGGCTTATTGGCTGGTATGCTGGCTGGTCGCGTCGGCGATGCCCTGATGCGTGTGGTGGATGTCCTTTACAGCTTACCAGGACTCATGGTCGTGGTTTTATTAAGCGTCTTTTTAGAACCTCTTCTATTAAACGTAGTTCCGCCTACGCTAGCTCCTTTAGCGAAATTAGGCAGTTTGGTGATGGCATTGTCCTTCTTTAGTTGGCCTGAATCAGCACGCTTGATTCGTGGGCAGGTTTTGGCGTTGAAGGAACAGGAATTTGTGGCGGCGTTTTATACGCTGGGTGGAGGGTTGCGGCGTTTGATTGTGGTGCATTTTTTGCCGAATCTGGTGCCGTATGTGATGATTAGCATCATGGTTGCGGTGCCTCGGGCGATATTGACGGAATCGACGTTAAGCTTTATCGGGCTGGGCATGGAAGCCCCCTTGAGTAGTTGGGGGACTTTGGCGTATGAAGGCTGGTTTCTTATCAGGGTACAGCCTCATGTGGTGTTAGAAGCGTCACTGGCGATTGCCTTGAGCATGTGGGCGATGAATACGCTGATCCGAGATTTGAAGGCTCGTTGGGCGGTGAGCTAGTCCTCTGCTAGAATTTTTAGAAAACCCCTTAAAAAAATGAAGGACAATACTATGGTAGATTTGTTTAATGTAACCGAAACAGTAAATAATGTAACCGAAATAATAATTGAGTATTCAAAAAATATTCCCGAAGAGTTAGCTCCACAAGCTCTAGAAATTATAGGAAAAGCAGCACTAAATTATGCAACAGTAGAATTTCTCAAAAAACTTGGAAGTATATGTTCTAAAATACCTGAAGAGAATAGAATACCCCCTAATAGACGTATTGCCAAAGGTGTAGTTGAAAACGTCATTAATTTAGAAGCACATGAAACGACCTTACAAGAAATGTTTGCTAACTTGCTCGCTGGCAGTATGGACAACCGTAAAAGCGAGGGGGTTCATCCGTCATATGCTAAGATTATTTCTGAATTGTCTGAAGATGACGCCAAATTTTTAAAAATGTTGGATCAAAAGAAGATGGTTTTGTTCTTAATTGTTTATGATATAAACAAGAATAAAAGTTATTATGTCTATGATAGCATCCCTAATTATAGTAATAAAGGTAATCTTGGTATAATTTTTGATACTGTAATACATCAAGGTCTTGTTTCTCAAAACAGCATTTATCCAAAAAAGAATTATTCTATAGATATATTAAATGATGCGGTTAAGTGGTTTAATGAAACGGAGCCGTCGATTTTAAATGATTTAAATATAGTTGATTGTAAAAATGTTTGCATAAATCGTTACTCAATGGAACTAACTACAAGAGGTAAGGACTTCATGCAAGCCGTCACGTTAAAGGAGTCCTCTACCGATGAAAAGTCGTGAAGAGATTTTAAGCCTACTTCGACAAGTCAAACCGCATCTAGGATTGAAAAGCGACCATAAGCACATCGAGAACCCGAGCGACAACGAAGACGCCAGGCGCTATTTAATCGTTTAATTGGTATTAGTACACCGTACGATTCGTCGTAATCACATGGTGATACGCCGATTTCGCAAGCGTGCCGTTGCCGTCCACAATCAGCATAGGTGGAGCCACCCACCATTTAAACACGCTCGTCTGCATTCGCTTAAAAAATTTCGACACCCATGCCGATTTCTGCTCATCACCAAGCACGCCATTTTTCAGCTCCCAACTCCACACGATGCCTTCAAGTGCCTTGGCTTCCATGCCGTGGGCTTCGATCCGCCAAATCAGCTCGTCAATGACCTCATACGGCATTAAAGCTTCTTCCGCCGTAAGCAGTTTTCCTGTCTCTGGATTCACCGCCAGATCCGCCCCCGACGGGCGTTCCACAACCGCCTCTGGAATCACATTTTTGGTCGTATGATGCGTGTTAAGCCATCGAGCCAAGGCACGCACTTTGGTTTTGCACACATCCCCCAAGGGTGCCAACGCCCCTGACATATCCCCATTGACGGTGGCATAGCCCATGTAAAACTCGCTTTTGTCGCTGGTGGCGATCGGCAGGGCGTGATACTCATTGCCAATCAAACGCAGTAACGTCGCACGACTCATGGCTTGCACGTTGTCTTGGGCGAAACTTTCGCTGGATGCCTTGCCCCACAGGCTTTCTAAAGCCTTGCGTTGCGAATCAATCCCCCCTAAAAACGCCGATTGCATCGTCGTAATGGGAATCTCTACCCAGCCGATGCCCAAATTTTTCGCCAGTTGAAAGGCATCACTTTTATTGTCTTCGGGCGTAAGTTCAGACGGAAAACTAAAGGCTAGAACGTTTTCAGCCCCCAAAGCATCCGCCACCAACACCGCATTAACGGCGGAATCGAGTCCACCCGAAAGCCCCAAGATGGCTCGTGTGAAGCCACATTTGACAAAGTAATCACGAATCCCACAAACCAACGCCGCATAAGTTCTTGGTAAATCGCTGGTATCATACGGTTCAAAGAAGTCTTCTGGCGAGCTACGTTGCGATTTTTCCACATCCGCCAACCAGTTTTCTTGGTGATGAAAGGTCGGGTCGCTTAAGTGATGCAAGCTCAACTGCGTTTCAAACAAGTGTGATCGGCTTAGCACTTGGCCATCCGATCCCACCAAGCGAGAACCGCCATCAAAAATGAGTTCATCCACCGCTCCGACTTGGTTGACGTATAAAATCGGCGTTTGATGTTGCTTGGCGACATCACTTAAAAGCGTCTGCCTTCGGTATTCCTTGCCCGCTCGAGACGGCGACGACGACAGGTTCACCAGCAAGTCAGGATGCCCCTGCATCAAGGCGTATACCACGTTTTGCTTGTACCATGGGTGTTGATTCGGTTCTTTCGCCCAAAGGTCTTCACAGACGGTAACGGCGATTTTGCGTCCGTGAATGCTGATGTTGCCGTAGGCATCGAGTGGGTCGAAACCCTCACCCTGCCTAGCCTCTTGCCTTACTCCTTCCCCTTTAAGGGGAGGGGACAGGAACGAATCCCTCTGCACGCCAAAGGTTTCACTGGCTTCAAAGACCCGAGCATCTTCAAATTCGTGGTAGTTTGGTAGTAAGCTTTTTCGCACCACGCCTTGAACCATACCGTCGCCTAAAATGGCGACACTGTTATAATAGGGCTTTCCCCACGCTTGCCCCCAGCCTGCTTCAAGGTCGTATCGACGCTCAGCGAATCCGACGAAGGTTCGTGTATGAGCAGAGGCTTGAGCCAATCGAGCGAGGGCGGCTTCATTGTCTTTCACCAGCTTGGGAAACCGCAAGAGCATGTCCCGCAAAGGATAGCCCAAGAGCGTTTGTTCTGGAAGCACGAGGACATCCACCCCAATGGCTTCGGCGAATTGCATGGCAAGCATGACCACTTTTTCGTTGCCTGCTACATCGCCAGCGACCAGATTCCACTGCAAGCTCGCCAGCACGCCCTTGCCTTGCCACGCCTGCTGAACGTCTTCAAGAGTAGCATGGTTAAAGGTTTCGAGTGCGTGCCAGTTTCGATCGTGAGCGTATTGCGACCATGTTTGGCATCGGTGATGTAGCGTGTGCATTGTGGAGCCTCCGTGATTTTTATTGTATCACGGAGGCGGTGGGTTTTTCTTTGATATAGCCGTTTTTTATAAACTCGTCGTATTCTTTTTTTGTTTGCGGTATAGTAGTGAAAATTAAGTCCACAATATAGAAAGTTCACATTTTGACCACACTAGATCCCCCTTCCACCGATATTTTACAAATTTACCGAGAAATGCTCGCCTTCCCTCTTGATCCTTTTCAAGAAGAAGCCATTGAAATCATCCACAACGGCGATTCCGTCGTGGTTTGTGCGCCGACAGGGGCAGGCAAAACGGTGATCGCTGAATTTGCGACGCTCAAAGCCCTCAACGACGGCAAAAAGCTCTTTTATACCACGCCCCTAAAAGCCTTGTCCAACCAAAAATACCACGATTTAAAAGAACGCTTTGGCGAACAAAACGTGGGCTTGTTGACAGGCGACACGTCCATCAACCGTGAAGGACAGGTTATCGTGATGACGACTGAAGTCTTCCGAAACATGCTTTACGGTTTGAATGAAGACAGCACGCTGGTCGACAATTTAGGCTATGTCGTGCTGGATGAATGCCACTTTATGAATGATGCCGATCGTGGTACCGTGTGGGAAGAATCGATTATTCACTGCCCCCACCATGTCAAAATGATCGCGTTGTCGGCGACCGTGTCAAATGCCGAAGAACTCACCGCGTGGATGGATAAAATCCACCCACACGTTCGCTTGGTGTACAGCACCTTTAGACCTGTACCGCTTCATTTTCACTATTTTACAGGGCGAGAGGTCGTGCCGTTATTTGAACAAGGCGAAGGGGGCAAAAAACGCCTGAATCATCGTCTCAAAGGCGAGCAAGTCATCCGTGGGGGCGCTGCTCGTGGCAAGGCGTTTACGCCGTTGTCCTTGATTGACGACATGGTCGAAAAAGACATGTTACCCGCGATTTTCTTCACCTTTAGCCGTCGTGGCTGCGACACAGGCATGAAAGAACTCGCCAATGTGCCGTTAAACAGCCCTGAACAACGCAAGCAAGTCAAAGCCTTTATTCAGTTTTTTAAGGACAATAGCACCCTTGAAATTACCCCTGAATTTGAAACAGGTCTCGCCAATGGCGTAGCGTGTCACCATGCTGGGCTTTTGCCTGCGACCAAAATGTTGGTGGAACAACTCTTTCAAAAGAACTTGCTGAAAGCCGTTTTCGCCACGGAAACCTTGGCAGCTGGTATCAATATGCCCGCACGAAGCACCGTGATTACAGCGATTTCCAAACGCACGAATGAGGGACATCGATTGCTGAACCCCAACGAGTTCTTGCAAATGAGCGGTCGTGCAGGTCGTCGAGGCATGGATACCGTGGGTCACGTCATAGCTGTGCGTACGCCCTTTAACACAGCCACTGAAGTCGGTAAGCTTGCTTCGTCTGATGCCGATGCCTTGAATAGTCAATTCACGCCCACTTATAGTATGGTCTTAAACCTGCTTCAAAAGCATTCCTTGATTGTGGCGGAAACCATCGTCAACCGTAGCTTTGGTGCCTTCACCATGGACAGACGAGCGAATCCCTTGTCAACTGAACTCGGCGAACGCAAGGACATGCTCGATTTGGCGCATAATTTTCCTTGTGATTTTGGTCTAGATCTCAAAGCGTTTCTCGGGCAACTTGAACTGCGTGAGACCATTTCTCGCTTAAATAAGCAGAAATCCACCATGAAAAAGCAGATTAAGAAGTTTGGCAATCAGCCTGAATTGTTGGCGGAATTGAAGCGAATTGAAGATGAGCTGTTTACGGTGATTAACCAAGTCGAAGAAGCCCCCTGTAGCACTTGTAACGCCTTTAAATCGCACCGTCGTGCGAGCGAGAAGGTGGACAAAATCGAACGACAAGTCACTCGTCTGACCGATCAAGTGCAAGCCGAGCGGGATGTGTACTGGCAAAGCTTCTTGAAGCTTTACAATCTGTTGCTTGAAGCGGGCTACTTGCAAAAAATCGTGACCCTTGAAGGTGTCGAAGAAAATAAGCCCACAAGCCTTGGTTTGTTGACGGCGAACATCCGTACAGAAAATGAGCTATTTGTCGCCGAAGCCTTGCGTGAAGAAGTTTTTGACGATTTAGACTTTCACGAATTGGCGGCGATAGCGTCTGCGATTGTGAATGATTCAACTCGTGAAAATGTGCAAACCTTTGTGAGAAGCTCAAAAGCGGTTGGCTCTTGCGTGCGGAAGCTCCAGCGTATTGCGGATAAAGTCGTGCGTTTGCAACAGCATTATAAGGTAGACGTGCCGTTGAACATCAACCCAGTCGCCAGCGGATTGGTGGAATTGTGGGCGAAGGGAGCGGACTGGAAGTCGGTGATGGAAGCCACGACGATGGATCAAGGGGACTTGGTGCGAAACTTGCGTCGTACGGCGGATATTCTGCGTCAGTTTGCCAAGACTCCGGGGATGCCTCCGAGTTTGTCGAATGTGGCGATGCAAGCCTTGATTGCCATTCATCGTGAGCCGATTAAGGAAGTTGAATTGCCCACGGAGTAAGGTTAAGGAAGCTTGGAAATGGTTAAAAAATCTTATAATCTTGGTTTTATATCGGATGCTGATTTTTACGAGCATGTCAAAAATACGATTAAAGCGTATCGTTTTGTGATTGATTTAGAGCTTTTTAATAAGAACATTGTGGATCCCATTAAGCTCACGTTTGATCATTACATCTACGAAAAGAGCTTAGAAGACGTCATCGAACAAGA
Organism: Vampirovibrionales bacterium; assembly: GCA_947458095.1. Lineage (GTDB taxonomy): Bacteria > Cyanobacteriota > Vampirovibrionia > Vampirovibrionales > JAJTHC01 > JAJTHC01. The sequence goes on from CANGYO010000039.1 coordinate 10,398, forward strand.
ATGTTTACGTCAAATAGACAAGTCGAATAATAATCAAATCGGCTATTTTCATCAAAACATTTTCAAATATCTTTCTCCCGACTGGGTTGTACCTCTAAAGGGAGACGATATTTACAACAAAAAACTCAAAATACATTGCGAAATGAAAAATAAACACAACACGATGAATTCTTCATCTGGTAAAAGTACGTTTATCAAAATGCAAGACATTTTGATAAACGAGCCTATGGCGACTTGTTATTTGGTTGAAATTATTGCGAAAAAAAGTCAAAATAGCCCTTGGGCTATTTCTTTGGATGGTGCCAAGATTAAACATGAACAAATTAGACGAATTTCGATTGACCGTTTTTATGAGCTTGTAACTAAAGACCCTTTAGCGTTTAAAAAACTCTGTTTGGCATTGCCTCAAGCTATTCAAGATGTGTTAAAAGACAACACTGAAGAATTAAGCTTTCAAAACACCGTTATTCAACAATTACAAGAAATCTCGCCTAATATCTTAAAATCTTTGTATTTGAATTCCTTTAAAACATATGAAGGCTTTGATTCATTTGATGTCTAAACAATACGAGCAACAACTTCTCTTTAACCCGTTGGGAGAAACCTATTTACCCGATTTTGATCTTGTTCAATCTGATCAAACGTTTTCTTCCGTTGAATTGTTTGCAGGAGCAGGAGGCTTGGCTCTAGGACTTGAAAAAGCAGGCTTTGAATCTGTTTTATTTAATGAAATAGATACCGATGCGTGCCAAACCTTACGTCAAAATAGACCCCACTGGAATGTTGTTGAAGATGATGTCTCTCAATTAAGCTTTGAAGCCTATCATCATAGAGTCGATTTACTTTCTGGCGGATTTCCCTGTCAAGCGTTTTCCTATGCAGGCAAAAAGCTAGGCTTTGAAGATATTAGAGGCACACTTTTTTTTCAGTTTGCTCGTGCGGTTAAAGAAATACAGCCTCGTGTGTTTTTAGGGGAAAACGTAAGAGGCTTACTACGTCATGAACAAGGCAAAACCCTTGAAACCATGACGACTATTTTAAAAGACTTAGGTTACATTCTAATTGAACCTAAGGTGCTGAATGCCAGTTTTTATAGAGTTCCTCAAAAAAGAGAGCGTTTATTTTTAATCGGTATTCGCAAAGATTTATATGAAGGGCAATCTTTTTTATGGCCCGAGCCGAGCCAAGACCCTAGCATCCTAAAAGATGCCTTGAAAGCGGGTGAACTCTATCCTACAGATGTTCCTTTTTCCAAGGGGCAGAAGTATCCTATTAAGAAAGAAGAAGTCTTAAAATTGGTGCCACCTGGGGGGTATTGGCGAAATTTGCCTGATGATATTCAAAGAGACTATATGAAAAAAAGTTATTTCATGGGAGGCGGTAAAACAGGCATTGCAAGGCGTTTGTCTTGGCATGAGCCTTCGCTTACTTTAACATGTGCGCCTTCCCAAAACCAAACGGAACGTTGTCACCCTGATGAAACACGACCATTAACCATTCGTGAATATGCTCGAATCCAAACATTTCCAGATGAATGGGAGTTTTACGGTTCACTCTCTAGCCAATATAAGCAAATAGGTAATGCGGTTCCTGTGAACTTGGGGTATGCTATGGGGAAAAGCTTGATTCATCTTTTAAATAGCTTGACGGATCACGAGGAGTAGCTAAAAGCCCCATGGATGAAACGTTTTACTGTGCCTTTTGTTTTCAGGCGAATAGCATTTTTGTCGACCCAAGTGGGGGGATGACGCAATCGTATGTCGAAGACTGCCAAGTCTGTTGCCAGCCGAACGTCTTGTTTATTGCGTGGGATGATGACAGCGAATGCTTTCAAGTCGACTCGCAACCTGAATCTTAGCGATGGTTAAGCTTCTGCCACAAACGAGTTTCATAAGCTCGCAAATCGGCGTCTTTCCCCAATAAATAGGATTGAGCCACCGCATTCGCCAAGTCATTCAAGACGGCTTGTTCCGCCAAAGGGGCGATGCCTTCTTGAGCTTGTAGCACCTTTTTTGCCCCACGAATCAGGGCTTCATCCGCCAAGGAGGTCGGTGTTTTCAGACCCAACACACGCAAACCTTCTCGTGTAGACGGCAACACAGGGGCGAGTTGACTCAACGCTAGCTGATGCTTTGTTTCGGTGACAAAACGAGCAAAGTCCACCGCTTCCTGCGGATGCCTGCTTTTCTGCGGAATCACCAAGACCATGGGGCTGGCATCAATCCGTCGTGTGGATGCCCCTTTTTCAGACGAACGCAACCGCATCGACGCATAAATATTTGGGGCGTTATTTTGAATGACTTTTAAGGCACTAGCCCCCGCGTCCAAATGCGTGAGTTTGCCTGCCATAAAGAGTTCTAACGCCGTGGCATAGCTACCTGTAATGTTTTCCGCAGGAATACGTTTTTGACGAATGCCTTCTTTCACAGGGGCTAAAATATCGACGATCTGCTGATGAAACGCCTCTTGCGTGGTGGGCAAATCGCCTGCTAAAAAGAAGGCTTTAAGCAGGTTTCCTCCGCTCGTGAGTAGGGGGAAACGCTCGTAAACGCCTGTCGTAGGAGAATTCTTAAGCAGGGCTTCGTTTTCAAAGGCAAGCACGGTAGTCGTATACCACGGCAACGCCACCAGCTCGTCTAAAAATCGGCAATAGCTCAACAGAGCAGGGGCATAAGGGGATTCACCCTTGAAATAGGGACTTAAATCCAGCAAGGCGTGACGCTCGGCAAGGGTGCTGGCAAAGGCAGGATTGAGGTTGATGACATCAGGCACTTGAGGACTCAACATGGCGGTTAAGGCTCGTTTTTCGCCTTCGGCAAACGGCACATCCACCCAATGGATGCGAACCTGCGGACGGGTCGCTTCATAATCCGTAATCCACGAGCGAATCAGGGGCGTGAAATCACGCAGTTGAAGCGTCCAAAACTCAAGCACGACCTTGTTTTGGGACGCCTTATCTTCGACGCTTCCACAACTGGCTAAAGTCAAAACCAGCAAACTTGTTAGAAAAATCGAACGCATCCACTTCATTTTGAACCTAGACCTCCGCTTTTAGGGGGCTTAACTGAAAGAGACGAAAGGCGTTCTGCGTGGAGGCTTCAATCACCGCTCCAACGGGAACGCCTCGCAAGTTGGCGATGAAATCGGCGACAAACTTGGTGCGATACGGCTCGTTTGGCTTACCACGTTCAGGCACAGGCGACAAAAACGGCGAATCGGTCTCAATCAAGAGCCTTTCTAGGGGAATGCGTTTGGCAGCGGCGTGTAAGTCCGTGGCTTTTTTGAAGGTCACGTTGCCTGCAAAGCTCACATAAAAGCCGAGTTCGACCATCTCCATGGCGAAATCGGCGTCGCCTCCGAAGCAGTGCATCACGCCCTTGACGCCTGTATGAGCCTCAACCAGCGATTTCACATCGGCGTGAGCCTCACGATCATGTACAATCACAGGCAAGTCGTATTTCAACGCCAGTTCCAAATGCGTCTTAAAACACTGGCGTTGTAAGTCCGCTTGTTCGGAATCGCCACTTTGATGATAGTAATCCAGCCCCGTTTCGCCAATGGCTTTGACTTTCGGATGCCCCAAGCGTCGTTCGACGTCTTCCACCCAATTCGCCACCGTGAGCGTTTCTTCCACTTCACACGGATGCACGCCAATGCTGGCGTAGACCTGCTCAAATCGTTCAGCGACGCCCAGCACCCGATCAAAATCGGCGATATTCACCGCAGGATTCAGCACATAGCCGACGCCGTAGTCCTTGGCACGTTCTAGCACAGTTTGCAAGTCGGTGTTGGGGGCGTGACCCATGATGCCTGCTTCAATGTAGTCGAGGTGGCAGTGGCTGTCGAAGATTTGGCGACTCATGCGAAAGGCTCCGTGGCTTGGGGGATAGCTCTAGTGTAGCATGAAAACCGCCCCCATGGATAGGGAGGTAGTTTGGTGGAGACTCAAATGATTTAACAAGCGACGGCTTTAGTGATACCAATTAAACGAGCAAGTACGCCTTCTAAACAAGGAGCCAAAACTTCATTTGTAGAGGTGTCCGCTTCAGTTTTTCAGATGAAGCGAGGCTCACTTAGGCTTTCATCTGTCCTAAAAAATAGCCTTTTTCAACTATGTTTGATAGAATGAGTTTAAACATAGTGGTTGATGAGGGCTTGACGATGTCGCAACATCCGATGAAAGAGTTTTATAACGAAACGTTTTACATGGCACAAAAACAGCTCGATGCTGTGGCGGAAACCATGAACTTGGACGCTGGCGTCCACGAACGCTTGCGGTTTCCACGCAAATCGCTAATCGTGTCGGTGCCGATTAAGCTCGACAACGGCATCACCAAACTATTTATGGGCTATCGTGTGCAACATGACCAAACGCTCGGGCCTTCCAAGGGCGGTGTGCGTTTTCACCACGATGTACAGCTCGGTGAAGTGGCGGCACTCGCCATGTGGATGACATGGAAATGCTCCTTACTCAATCTCCCCTACGGCGGAGCCAAGGGCGGTGTCTGTTGCTTCCCTGAAGAAATGAGCGAAAACGAGCTAGAACGCCTCACCCGTCGCTACACGACGGAAATTTTATCCATGATTGGGCCAGAAAAAGACATTCCTGCCCCTGACATGTACACCAACGAAAAAATGATGGCGTGGATGATGGACACCTATTCCAACTTCATTGGCTATGCCGTTCCTGGAGTCGTTACAGGCAAGCCCGTCAGCGTGGGTGGTACGCTTGGGCGTGTGGAAGCGACAGGGCGTGGCGTGGCATTGACGGCGGAACTCGCCGTACAAAAGCTCGGCGGTTTTGGGGATGCCCCTACCGTTGCGGTGCAAGGCTTCGGCAATGTGGGTAGTGTGACGGCGAAGTTTTTGCATCAAAAAGGCTATAAAATTGTCGCCGTTACCGATGCCAAAGGCGGTATTTACGATCCCACTGGTATTGATGTGCCGAAATTACAAGCCTATGTGCGTGAACATGGCTCTGTAGAAGGGTATCACCCTGGTGATGAACTCGATTTGAAGGATATTTTCGAGCTGGATGTGGATATTTTGGTGCCTGCGGCAGTGGCGAATTGCATCACCGAATCGAATGCGGATCGTGTGAAGGCAAAAATTGTCGCCGAAGGGGCGAATGGGCCTGTCACCACAGAAGCCGACCGCATTTTGGATGCCAAGGGGGTTTATGTCATCCCTGGTATTTTGGCGAATGCGGGTGGTGTGGTCGTGTCTTACTTTGAGTGGGTGCAGGATATTCAGCACTTGTTTTGGTCTGAAAATGAAGTCACCAACAAGTTGACGTATCTGATGACCAAAGCCTTCGACGAGGTGTTTCATACGGCGTTGGAACGTAAGGTATCGCCTCGCACAGCGGCGATGATCATCGGGGTGGGGCGTGTCGCCGAAGCCAAGAAACTGCGTGGACTTTATCCTTAATATCGTCCATATTTGGGAAATAGATTTCATGCTCCGTTTAAAGCTGGTCGTTGTCAGAGACCTTTGCTCCGCCAAAGGTCTCCAACACCTCTAAAGGCGGCTTAAGGGAGGGAGGGTCTTGGTCGCCCCCCTTCCGTCGAAAAAGTCTCTGACTTTTTCTCTTGGGAAAGAAAACCGTTGGTTTCCTCTCCCAACCTCTCC
>CANGYO010000040.1 GCA_947458095.1 Vampirovibrionales bacterium
ATAGCCCTGATTTGAACCCAATTGAAAAACACTGGGCAAAATTAAAGCAGGGGGTCACTTCTTTGCTTCGTCAAGGCTTAAGCATGGAGGAAGCGTTGGTTGTCTACTTCCAAAATAAATAGCCTGTTTTATTTATCTTTTACTATACTACACCTATACATGGACGGACGTTTGCCCCTGAAACCTTAAAGGTTCTATCTAATGGTGCACCCGCTATTGAGCAGGTTTTGTCCAAGATTCCAGAATCAAATTTCACTCAGTGGCTTGGTTAGTTAAGGCACCATTTTCTCAAGCTTGTATTCTCAAATATCGTCAAGCATGGGGATCTCTGAAAGCCTATAGAAAGATCTGCGAAAGTCAAAAAATACACCGTCATTGCGAGTGAAACGAAGCAATCTGTCCACCACTTGCGACGTTTTTACAGATTGCCACGCTACGCTCGCAATGACGAAAACCCCTTTTACAGAGGCTTCTATACCAAATCTTTTCTAAAAACAAGCTAGCTATAAAAAATCTCACTACCGTGCATCCATGAGCTGGCATAGGGGCGTTGTTGGTAGTAATCAAAGACATTGGTAACCCCTGTGCCTTTTGGCGTGTGATTCGTGACGTTTTGAGGCACCGCAGGTTTGGTGCTTGCAGGAGCTTCTTCGTTTGCGGGGCTAAACGTGTTATGGGGATGGGTGGAATACGGGGTGAGCAATTGACGCATGATGATATCCTCCAAGCTATGTGTATTAAAAGTAGAAAGGGGTTGATATAGTATTTTACTTCATCTTCTGAACTAACTAGAGTATACCACGTTTTTGCATTTGCAATTATTAAATTTTCAAGAACCCCTCTCAAAAGACGGTTTGTGGTGTCGAAAACAGGGTCACTTTTTATAATGTTCGGTAGATTGACGCAAGAACTCATACAAAACAATCGCCACCGAATTCGACAAATTATGGCTCCGCACCCCTTCCACCATCGGGATACGAATCGCATGAGCCTGCTGGCTTTTCACAAAAGAAGCAGGCAATCCCTTGGTTTCACTGCCAAAAACCAACAGAGCATTCGGCGGAAAATCAACATCCCACAAGCTTTTTTCAGCTTTGGCACTCAAATAAAACAACGGCGTTTCAGGGGGATGCTCATCCAACACGGCTTGAAACGCATAGTGATGCGTCGGTTGTACGACGTCTTCATAATCCATAGCGGAACGCCGTAAACCCTTGTCGTCCAAGCGAAAACCCAGATGCCCCACCAAATACAGTTTAGATCCTGTACAGGCGGCGAGTCGCATGATATTGCCCGTGTTTTGAGGAATTTGCGGTTCCACCAAGACAATGCTTACCCCGCTAGACGCTGGCAAATAAGCCGAAGACCGCTCAGGACTAGGATATAACGCCTTTTCTTCAGGCGTCATAGACATTTGCAATTTGGCGTCGTGGGTCATCATCATGGTGAAAGGCTTCTAACGCATCACCGAAACACGCCCGTCGTATTCCGTTAATTCCAAGACCTTCTTGTAAACAGGATCCGTCAAAATACGCTCGGCACCAATCACCACGCATGAAAGGGGGTCATCCGCCACGAAAACAGGCACTTGCACTTCTTCTTGAATCAACTCATCCAAACCAGCGAGCAAGGCACCACCACCCGCCAGCATAATCCCACGATCCATAATATCCGCCGCCATTTCAGGGGGCGTAATCGCCAATGTACTTTTAATGGCATCGATGATTTTATTGACGGTGGGCAACAAGGTTTCCCGAATTTCTGAAGTCGTCAAAGTCACCGTGGAAGGCAAGCCCGATGTAAGGTTAATCCCACGCACATCCATTTCAGCTTCTGTTGTATTTTCAGACGCACTGCCTAAGGTATGCTTAATATCTTCCGCTGTACGCTCACCAATGGAAAGGTTATGTTCGGTGCGTAAATACACTTGCAGCTCTTCATTCATTTGGTCGCCCGCAATACGCAGGCTATCTCTCACGACGATGCCATTTAGACTTAAGACCGCAATTTCAGTGGTGCCTCCCCCAATATCCACGATCATCGATCCCGTGGGTTTGTCGACAGGCATGCCAGCCCCGATGGCAGCTGCCATGGGTTCGTCCACAATATAGACGTGACGAGCATCGGCGGAAAAAGCAGCATCGCCTACCGCACGACGTTCCACTTCAGTGGCTTGGCTCGGTACGCAAACGACCACTCGCCCTAAAGCACCTGTAAACACGTTATTATTGCCAGCCGTCACTTTGGTGATGAACTCTCGCAACATGGCTTCTGCCCATTCAAAGTCAGTAATCACCCCTTCACGCAAGGGACGCACCGCACGGATATTCGTGGGTGTTCTGCCCATCATCGCACGAGCTTCAAGCCCTACGGCTAAAACTTGCGGAGGCAACTGACTCGAATCCACGGCAACCACCGAAGGTTCACGCAAGACGACGCCTTTTTTGGTGGAACAAATCAGCGTATTTGCGGTACCTAAGTCAATGCCTAAGTCTTGTGTTTCTAGGCCATTTCCGAACCAGTTAAACCAGTTAAAAGATTTCACGATGGGGGGACTCCTTGGGGTGCGTAACGTAACAGTGATATTTTAAGACAATCAAAAAAAATAACAAGCCACAATAATTCATAGGGAAGGCGTTGAAGCCTTCCCTTCATTAATAGAATCGAAACTACATACCCGGTAATTTAAGCCCAGGAATGTTTAAACCCTTGGTCAAGGCACCCATTTTGTCTTGCGTTTGAGCCATAATCGATTGCGTCAAGGCTTCTAAGGCTTCAACGACTAAAGCGCCTGTTTCAGAAGGGTTGGCATCAGGGGCGATGTTGACTTTCCAGTCTTCAAACTTGCCTGTGCAAGAAATGGTGACTTGTCCGTTTTTGGAACTGCCTTCAAAGCGGGTAGACGCCAATTCGTCTTGAATTTTGACCATTTGGTCTTGCATTTTTTTGGCTTGACTCATCATTTTTGCCATATCAAACATCATAAGGGGCATCTCCATTTAATTGAACGCCAAAGCGTCGTGATTCATAACAACTTCATTATTTATCATAACAGAAAGATGATTTTATGCTAGACTTAATTTTAAGAATGTACAGAGAACGTTCTTGAATCGATTATCAAAGAAGGAAAAATCTGTGACCTCTTTTTGGGAAACAACGTGGAATACCCCCTTTCGACTGGGCTGGATGCTTAAATCGGCTCTTCTGCAAACAGGGCGTCATGCCGATGTGATCTACCCCCTCTTTTTGATTTTGCTTTTAAGTGGCGTGCTAAGCCCAAGTCCTGCTCAACTCGCCACCGGTGAAGGCATGATTCTGCTGTGGCAAGGCTTGTGCATGTTGACCACCCTAACGCTGATGACAGGCTGGATGCAAGTCCTGCACGCTCGCACATGGTTGTTTATGTGGGAAGAAGCCCAGAAGCATCCGAAAGAGGTGCTATTAAATACGCCACGAGTGTCTTTCGCTGATTTTGTTGAGTCGCCTAAGGAAGGTGACGAGGCGAAAAACGAGACGCCCCCTACAGCGTGGATGAACCCCCTGCAACGCAGTGAGGCGGATCAAACCGCCGTGCAAGAGGCGAGCAAGCTTGAGCATCCTGCTTTTTTACGACCCACGATTACCCCGATGTTTCAAGGCATCGGTCGTTTTTGGGGACGTAGTTTCGCCATTAACGCCCTTCAAGGTATCGCCTTTGCGGTGGCGGTGCTATTGCCGTTTTTCTTGATTTATAAAACCTATGGCGTGCCTGATTTATTCGCCCATGCCACGCCTGAATCGCTAGAAAAACTGTCCAACTTGAGTTCGGATCAAATGCAAGCACTGCTTTTGAAGCAACCCTCTGCCCAAATCACGTTAATTAGCCAGTGGATGATGGGACTATGCCTGTCGATGATAAGTGCCTTGTTGGTCTTTCTCGCCACCGCCTTGTGGTGGGTGACGATGCTGGTGTCGGATGCATCGATTGGTCGAGCGTTGATCTTGCAATGGCGATTTTTTAGGCACGATTATTTGAGAGCCGTCTTCATTGCGGCGGCTCAAGTTGGTATTTTGGGCTTTTTTGTGATGTATCCCTTGGCTCATGTGGGAAATATGTGGATGAATATGTTACTGAATGTGGGATTGTTTTTTGGCTTTTTATTTTCGACACACTTGGCGTTTATTTATGTCTACAGTGTGGTGCAACCGCCGTTTTTGTCGAAGGCGTTACGAGACGGCATCCTGAAAAAAGCCTCGACGTTAGATGCCATTGCTTGAGTACGCACATTTATTTTTTGAGGCGATTTAATACTGATAGTCGTCACTTGTGTTTTAATATAGGATTTTATTATGGTCAATTTTAACCCTTCTATCGGATACTATACGTCGTTACGTTCTGGGACTCAAAATCAGTTTACGGCTTCTGAGAAAAGGACTCCTCAACCTATTCAAGCAGAAACACCTGCGAAGAAAAAAGAAGGCTCCAAAAATAGTTGGCTCTTGCCAACCCTTGCTATAACAACGTTAGCGGGTTTAGTGACGTTTTGGCAACGTAAAAATATCGGTAAAGCCTTTGATGATTTTAAAGCAAAACGAGACTTGCCTATTTTTAAGGAATTGCAAGAAACCGCAAAAAAAGAGTTTGGCTTGCAAAGCGTTATTTTTAGAGACAATGTGCAGACTGCTCGTGATGTTATGACGGTTTTACGAGACTTAAAACAACGTGGCTACGATCTTTCGGATATTTCCATTATCGTTTCTGAAAAAGCAGCGAAGAAAAATGATCGTTTGGTTTTGAGAATGAAAAAAGGTGATACGCCTGAAATTATCAATGAAAACTTTCAAGCTTTAAAACATCTATTGCCTGCCAATGTGCATGGAACGACCCAACCAGAGTTACAAAAAACTTTACTCAAAACATTAATGGTTGGAGGGTTTGTGCATCCAACAGCGGTAGGCAAAGCACAAAAGCCTCTGCTAATACTTAATCCGAATTATAAGCTTTTAGACAAGGCTACGCTGTCCACAGACGACCCACTTCATATTCTTTATCATGAGCTGGGACACATATTACATTACAAAAACCTATTTAAGTCTCCCCCTATTGATAAAAAGGTACGAGGGATTCAAAGACACCATAATATACAGAAGTCATTTACTAAAATAGAACAGACAGCGAGTACTCCTTACCTTAAGTCACAAGCTGACCTAGATCATATCAATAAATTACTGAATGAAGAAGTTAGCCAATTCGGCGGAACAAGACTCGTAGAATTTGTGCCTGAGTATTTTGTAAAACAGTTGTTAAATCCCTCTTATAAAAATACCGAACTTGATTCCCTTTATGCTAGTATGAAAGGTCCTGAGATTCTTCACAAAAAACAATAGAACGATTTGTCAAAATAAATGAAAAACCGCAAAGCCCAGCTCGATGCCCTTGTGGCGACCTATCATCATCCTGATTTTGTGCGAGACGACCCTATGCAGTTTGCCTCGCCCTTTAAGCACGACCTCCCTCGATGTGAAGCCAACGCCTTGTTGGCGTCTTTATTGAGCTACGGCAGGCGAGAAGTCATCATCCGCAAGCTGACCGAATTGTTCGACCGCTTGGAAGCCCCTGTCTACGACGTGCTTCAGGCGGAAAGTTTGGCTCCTGTAGAAAAACGCTTGGCAGGCTTCATCTACCGCTTTAATACGGGGGCGGATTTGGTGCATTTACTGCGGTGGTGGCACGCTTTTTATGAACGGCATCCGTCGCATTTGGCGTGTTTGGAAAGCTTGCCTGAAACGCAAAACGGCGTGAGCCGTGACACCCTCAAGCCCGTGATGACGGCTTGGCTCGATGCGTGGTTGCCCCCTGATTTTTTGGCAGGGGGCTACCGCAACGGCACACGATACTTGGTGCCTCATCCTGCCACAGGCGGAGCCTGTAAGCGTTTGCACATGGCGTTACGCTGGTTGTGCCGTGACGATCAGTTCTTAGGCACGCATGCCGTCGACTTTGGCTTGTGGACGTCCGTGATTCCGTCCCACGCCTTGCTCATGCCCATGGATACCCATGTGGGGCGTTTGTCTCGGGAATGGGGTTTGCTCAAGCGAAACAGTACGGACTGGAAGGCATCGGAAGAGCTGACGGCACGACTAGCGCGTTTTAACCCAGCGGATCCGTGTCGTTACGACTTTGCATTTCTAGGTTATGGTGTCGATGAGGTGCGGGGTCGTTTGAAGGATACGGCAATTTTTTAAAAAGCTAGCTAAATAACTCTGAAAAAACGTCTTTATTTTTATTTGAAAGAAAGGTATCCACCTTTCGCAGTTGAAAATTTGGACTATTGTCCACACAAATTCGTTCATAGGTTTCCATAATCAACTGCTCAATGTATTCACCCGCACTGATGTTTTCAGCTTTTGCCACTTTTTTCAAAAGGGCTTTAAATTCAGGTTTTAGCTTGGTGTTGAAGGTTTCACGTCCTAAGGCGGGGCGTCCGACTGGTTTGGGTTTTGACACTTCGGCGACTTTGTCTTGAGCCAAGGCGTCTAAGCAGTCATCCAACATTTCGGCGAGCATTTCCATAGCGGAATCTTTGCTCATGCCTGTGCCAATGGCGATGTCCCAACTGGGGCAGTACGCGGTGAAGCAGTTGTCTTCGTCGCTCCATTCCACACGAGCGTCTTCCATGAGTTGTTTTTTACTTAGGTTCACGATGGGCATCTTTCATTTTTCTTAAAAACTGTCTAACATAAACATCCAGCACTTCTCGTTTGGAGCCTTTACTGTGATGTATAGCCAAGTTAATAATTTCCTGTACCGTGTCTATACTTTGTCGCTACGATTATTTTGTTCAGTTATGTAGGTCTGTCTACACGCCCTCACAAAATAATCTAGGCTCCTCGTCTAGCCTACGGTACAGAAAACTCTAAACTCGGCTATATGGCAAAGGGCATCAGCAAAAGTCCGTCAATATCAATGACCTTATGATGCTTGGTACTGTGTGTAATGGCACACCCATAAGATCTTACCAGTTTTTCAAAGGCTTTTTCATTGAGTGGACTCATTCGATTATCTTTATGCGTACGATAACACTATTAGTATAATATACTGCGTACGATATGTCAATACCATACGCAGTATATAGGCACAATATCTTTGTTTTAATCGGCTTTAATTCAATTCACCATTAGCTTCAGAGCCTAAAACAGCGCCAAGTTGTGCGATCCTCAAATTTTCCATATCATCCTGAATTTGTTGCATCGTTTCAACATCATCTTGCAAAGAAGGTATGGTCTCCACATACTGCTTTTCCATACCATGACTGCGAGCAAAGGCTTCCGCATCAAAGTTTTCAGACACAGGCACGTCAATTTGAATTTTACTACGGAAGAAGAGGCTCACCACATCGTTTTGAATCTGCCACATCAAACGCTGGAACAACTCAAACGCTTCACGCTTATATTCCACCAAGGGATCCTTCTGCCCGTAGGCTCGCAAGCCAATACCGTCTCGCAACATGTCGAGATTGTGGAGGTAATCCACCCAACGACCGTCCACCACCTGAAGCGTGATGTCTCGTTCCATTTGACGCAAGGGGTGCAAACGCTCGGCAATCACCGCTTCGCTAAGCCCTTGGGCTTCCCATTCGGCACGCTGAAGGGCGTCCTGCCCGTTGAGTTGCACGCCATGTTCCTGCTGAAGTTGTGCCATTAAGTTGCCGATTTGCGTTTCTAAATCCACATAAAGTTCCTTGGCTTTGGCTTGCAATAAGGCAATCAATTCACGAAACTCCTTATCGTGAAGATCTTCGACGCTTAACACCGCCTGCAAGTTGGGGATCATCTCTGCCGCGGCTTGATACACGTCTTCTAAGGCTCGTTGGGTGTCAGCATCTCGACCGCCTGCCACAAACTCAAGCGTCAAAGTACTACTAACGCAACGTTCCATGACTTTGTCCAGCATGTGAAGCATCGACCCCCGCAAGCCGTCGAGTTCTAGCACGCTTTTGCGTTGACGATAAATCAACTTACGTTGTTCAGTCAACACATCGTCATATTGTAAGACGTTTTTTCGGATGTCAAAATGATAAGCTTCCACCTTCTTTTGAGCCACTTCAAGCGAAGAACTCAACAATTTGTCAGACAAAGGAATGCTTTCTTCAAAGTTCATCGCCGTCATGGCATTCATCACCATTTGAGAGGGAAACAAACGCAAGAGGCTATCTTCCAGCGACAAGAAAAACTGCGTCGTACCAGGGTCACCCTGCCGACCTGCACGCCCTCGTAACTGGTTGTCAATGCGACGGCTTTCGTGACGTTCACTACCGATAATGTACAAACCGCCCAAGTCTAGCACGGCTTGACGCTCGGCATCCGTAATGGGTTGGCGTTCAGCGACTTTGGCTTTAAAGTCGGCATCGTTCAGACTTTGCCAGTCGATGTCTTGAGCCGTGAGTTCGTCTCGTACCATGGCTTCAGGGTTACCACCGAGCAGAATATCCGTGCCTCGACCCGCCATGTTCGTGGCAATGGTCACAGCGCCTAAACGCCCTGCTTGAGCAACAATCGATGCTTCTTGGGCGTGAGCTTTTGCGTTTAACACATGATGCGGAATGCCCTTGCGGATTTGGTCAATCGCAACGACGCTACCTTCCATGTTTTCCAACCATTTAGCGGTTTCGTAAGACGCTTCTAAACTCGCCTTATAGGGAGCCAATACCGTTTGCCAAGCGTCATAGGTCAATGTGTCTAAATTGGCAAAAAGGGGCGTAAAGGCGTTAATCGCTTCAGGCAATTTGTGATTGTTCAAGACCTCTAAAAAGCGAGCGGACTTGCCTTGAAGGTAGTCCACATGAGGCGTGGCATCTGTTATGAGATGCGACACATATTCAGATTGCTCAATGGTGGTGGTGCCGACCAAAACGGGGCGACCTTCACGGTGACGCATCGCAATGGATTCCGCCACTTTGAGGTATTTAATGGCTTCGCCTTTGAAGATTTGATCGGGTAAATCTTGACGCACATCCTTACGGTTGGTGGGAATGGCGGTGACATCCAAGTTATAAATCTTGGAAAACTCGCTTTCTTCGGTCATGGCAGTGCCTGTCATACCCGACAATTTGGGGTACAAGCGGAAGAGGTTTTGAAAGGTAATGCTGGCTAAGGTTTGTGTTTCGTCTTGAATCTCGACTTGTTCCTTGGCTTCAATGGCTTGGTGCAAGCCGTCGCTCCACCGCCGCCCATCCATCAAACGACCTGTAAACTCATCCACAATCACGACTTGATCGTTCTGCACCACATAATCCACATCTCGCTTATAGAGGTGCTTCGCTTTTAAGGCGGAAATCAAGTGATGGGCTAGACTCAAGTTTTCGGTGAACAGATCGTCTAAACCCAACAAATTAGCGGCTTGATCCAAGCCTTCATCCGTCAATACGACGTTCTTGGTCTTGGGATCAGACGTAAAATGCTTGTCTTTTTCAAACAAAGGCGCCAATTTCGCCATGGTAAAATAGGTTTCCGCCGATTGTTCCAGCTTGCCACTTATAATAAGGGGCGTACGGGCTTCATCAATCAAAATACTGTCAACTTCATCAATCACGGCGTAGTGAAAGGGACGTTGGGTCATGGCATCCAAGGAATTCGCCATATTGTCACGCAGGTAATCAAAGCCAAATTCGTTGTTCGTGCCGTAGGTAATATCGGCAGCGTAGGCTTGCTTTTTGACAAACGGCGGTTGATAGCCTGTATTGCTCGACAACACGCAATCGACGCTTAAGCCCAAAAAGCGATACAACTGCCCCATCCATTCGCTGTCACGCTTGGCGAGGTAGTCGTTCACGGTGACCACATGCACGCCTTTACCAGTCAGCGCATTCAAATAAACAGGCAAGGTCGCCACAAGGGTTTTACCTTCCCCTGTCCGCATTTCAGCGATGTTGCCCTTGTGAAGCACATAACCGCCGATGATCTGCACATCATAATGACGCATCCCTAGCACCCGCTTGCTGGCTTCACGACAGACCGCAAAGGCTTCAGGCAACATGGTATCGAGCAAGTCTTGTTCCGCTTTGTAATCGTCTTTCGGATCGGCTTCTTTGGGACGGTTGCGGAGTTCTTCTTGAAAGAAGGCGGTTTTGGCACGCAAGTCATCGTCGCTTAAGCGGCTCAATTCTGCTTCAAAGGAACCGACTTCATCCACGATGTGTTCAATTTTACGGATTTTACGTTCATTGGCGGATCCGAATAGTTTTTCAAGCAGTCCTAGCATCATGGTGAGTATTGCTCCAGCGGTCAATTTTACGAGTATTGAAGCTTATTGTAGCATAAATACTGAAAAAATCTAAGCGTCTCACGCAGATAGCCGATTTTGTCGACACCTGTCAACCTTCAAAAAAAAGTTGACCTTTTTGGAGCTTCCTCTATAATAAAGAAAAGCTTAATTAAGATCATTCTGAGTGAATAGGGTTAAAATTTTACAGGCAAGGCTCGTTTTCTTGCCTTCTTTTGTTTGGGGTTTCTCGCTTTCTTCTTGAGCTGGTGCTTGGACGTCGACTTATGCAACAAGTCAAAAATCAGCAAGCAAGGTCTATACAGATTGCCACGCTACGCTCGCAATGACGGTGTGTTTTTTGACTTTCGTAGATCTAAGCTAAGAGCCTCTGTGTTTTTTACGTTGCAAATGACAGGCGTTTGCATTAAGATAAAACCATCGTATTTCCAATATAGACGTTCTGTAAAAAACGTCTTTCGGAGAAAAACAACCCATGGTTTTTACAATGCCACGCCCCTCAAAAAACAATCCCCCTTCAACAGCTTCAACCCTTGCCACACAAGCCGATGGCACCGCCTGCCGTATTGCGAAACTGCTGAATGCGGAAGCCGAACTCACCTTGCTACGCTTTGGTCTAGGCGTGGGAGACATCGTGCAAGTGCTTTCAAAAGTCCCCAACAAAGGCCCGATCATCCTAGAAGCCCATGACATGGAATTTGCCTTGGGCTTTGACTATGCCAGCTCAATTCTGGTGGATGCCATCTGTGAATAAAGTGAATAAATCAAGCGACGCCCCCCATACTGAAGACGCCTGCTGTAATGCCCCCACCCCTGTAGAGGCGTCTTGCCGACACGCCACCAGCGATGCCTTGCGTCAGCTTTATTTGGAAGCTGGTCAAAGCCTCTTGGATTTGAAAACCGTGGGCTTGGCAGGCAATCCCAATGTAGGCAAATCCGTGGTCTTTAATGCCCTTACAGGTATTTATGTGGATGTCTCTAATTTCCCTGGAACCACTGTGGGTATTGCGAAAGGGGCGTTAAAGGCTCACCCGCCTATTGAAGTGCAGGACACCCCCGGTGTTTACGGGCTGTCTCGCTTAAGTGAAGAAGAAAGCGTGGCGGAAAAAGCCTTGCTTTCCGTGGATGTCATCATCAACATCGTCAATGCCGTGACGCTGGAGCGTGACTTGTTCTTAACCCAACAACTCATCGATTACGGATGCCCCCTGATTGTGGTGCTGAATCAAATGGACGAAGCCCACGCCCGTGGTCGCAAGATCGATGCCCTTGCCCTTGAACAGCAGTTACAAGTGCCAGTCGTCACCTGCGTTGCCGTTACGGGGCAAGGCATTGCGGATATTGTGGAAGCCTTGCCTTATGCGAGTTATGGGCGTCGTACCCCTGAACTGCCCTTGCCGTCGGATTTGCTGAAAATTGAGCAGAATAAGGCGGAACAATTGCGTATTTACGGGCATCGGCGTTTGTATTTGAAAAGCTATGTGTCGCAAGTGACCTGTTCGGCGGATTGTTGCGAAACAGATACGACACTCAACTTTCAAGCCTTTTCAAAAGCCCTAGGCAAAGCCTTATTACACCCTGTTTTGGGGGGACTGAGCCTTGTTTTTGTACTCATGGCGTTGTATCAAATCATCGGCGTGTGGATCGCTGGGGATACGGTGGCACTCATCGAAGGCAAGCTCATGCTCGGCATTGTCGTGCCGTTTGTGGATGCTCTCGTCGCCAAGTTTTTTGCCCTTGGCACGCCCATGCATACGGTGCTGGCGGGTGAATTTGGCTTGCTCACCATGACGCCTCGTTACTTGATTGGGGTCTTGGCTCCCTTGGTGATTGGCTTTAACTTGTATTTGTCCCTGTTGGAAGACACGGGCTATTTACCACGACTCGCCGCCTTAAGCGACAGTGCCATGCGTCAAGTGGGACTCAACGGACGTGCGATTATCCCCATGATTTTGGGCTTGGGATGCGTGACCATGGCGGCGATTTCCACACGAGTTTTGAGTTCTCAACGAGAACGCACCATCGCCACGACTTTGCTTGCCATTACCATTCCCTGTTCCGCTCAACTCGGCTTGATTATGGGCATGATGGCGTTGGCAGGCGGACTCAAGGGCTGGTTGTTGTATATTATGATCCTGACAGGCTTGTTTATTGCGATAGGTTCTGTGTTGAATAAAATCATGCCGGGAACCTCGACGGGGCTGGTGATCGACTTGCCCCCGATGCGGTTGCCTCGTGCAAAGAACATCGCCAAAAAAACGTGGACACGTTCATGGAGCTTTCTGGTGGAAGCCACACCTTTATTCATGGTGGGAGCTTTATTGGTTTCTTTAGCCGATATTACAGGGGCGTTAGCGTGGATTCAAAACGCCTTAGGCGGTGTGACGGAAACCTTGTTGCATTTGCCGAAGGAAGCAGCGTCCGCCTTTATTATGGGCATGGTGCGTCGTGATTTTGGCTTGGCGGGTTTTTATAATTTGAAAAGTGTGTTGAGTCCGCTACAAATGCTCACCAGCCTTGTGGTGATTACGCTGTTTGTGCCGTGTTTAGCCACCGCCACCGTGATGTTGAAAGAACGGGGCTGGCAAGAAGGGGTAGGCGTCTTTTTATTTTCGTGGGTCTTGGCGTTTGCGACTGGGGCGGTGGTGACGAGAGTCTTGGCATTTTTGCCGTTTTGGTCTAGTACTTTATAGATAAAACACTATAAACCCACTTTCACAGAGAGTTCTGTCCGCTATTTATAGTGATTTTCAGATAAAATCGTGATGCTTAAATGGTTCCACCAGCAGGCGTCCAAGCACTAAATCCGAGCGGGTGAGCGTACTGCGAATCCCCGAGCGATTTTGCGGACGTCGTGCAAAGGCATGATGCGAGGAGGTGGGGACAAAAACCTTCTTATTCACGAAGTGAATCTTCCCCTTTAGGATGGAAAGGTTGGGAGAGGAAACCAACGGTTTTCTTTCCCAAGAGAAAAAGTTTACTTTTTCGACTGAAGGGGGGATTTTCAAGGGGGGAGGAGAAACGCAATGCGTCCTTCCCCGTCCCCCCTTGAACCGCCTTTAGAGGTGTCGGAGACCTTTGGCGGAGCAAAGGTCTCTGACGACGACCAGCTATAAACAGAGATAGAAATCCAAAAAATGATGAGTCTTAAAAATATCACTTGGTAGATTCAAATAAAAAGCCTTTAGATTAATCGTCTTCCAAGCGACGCAAGACTTCGCTGTACACACTTTTAAGGTCGCCACAATCTAAACGAAAGACGTCCTTGTCTAAAATCGTGCCTGTTTGCGTGTCTCTTAGGCGGAAGTTGTCAGGGCTGAGTTCGTCCCCTAAAAGCAATACCCCTTCAGCATCAATGCCCACTTCAAGTTTGAAATCCGCACAGGTGATGCCTCGTTCCGAAAACAAGGCGACAAACGCCGTATTCACGGCTAAAGCGAGGGCTTTTAAATCCGCCACATTGTACGGCACAGGCACATAATCCAACACCACAAGGGCATCATCAGGCAAGGGCGGGTCTCCAAGGGCATCATCCTTCAAGCAAAACTCCACCAGTGGAGATTTAAACACGGTGCCAGCTTCCACAAAGGGAAATCGCTTGCAGAATCCACCATAGGCGACGTTTCGCACAATAATTTCCACAGGGAGCATGGTCAACGGCTTGTAAATCAAGGTGTCGGGGCTTTGGGCATTGCCGACAAAGCAAGTGTGGATGCCTTGAGCGTCTAAGTAGCGAAACAACAAGGCGGAAATCGTGGCGTTTAACGTGCCTTTGCCTTCAATGAAGGCTTTTTTGACGCCGTTAAAGGCGGTGGCATGGGATTTGAACTGAACGAGCAAGGTGCCATCGGCTTGAGGGGTCAGAATCTTGGTTTTGCCTTCTTGGGCGTGCAGGATCGTCATGGGGTGTGTGGGCTTTCTATAGGATTGTGGTATTTGAATTAGTCTAGCATAAATAGGTTCAATCTGACAGATGTTTGCGATACAATAAAACCTGTAGATGTGGTTTCTAAGGAGTCTGACCGATTGACTACCCCCTTTTCAGCACGAACGCCAGATATGCCAACGCTTCAGCCGACGGATAGTTTGAGCCTTTTTAGCTTGGCACCGCAAATGGATTATGTGCCTTCGCCTGAAATGCAAGAAGCGGTTTTACAGGCGTTAAAAGCTAAATCGCCTCATTTGAATGCTCAGTTTAAGCGTTTTTCATCTCGGGCTTTTAAACGCCTCAGTCTTAAAGACGCTGAAGCGTTGATGCTCGATTTGGTGCAAGATGCTTACTTGGCGGATGTGGTGCATCTGCATTTGGACTGGTTTTGCTACTTAGGTCGTTTTTCACAGTACCAAGCCATGGGCTTATGGATGCACCTGTTTCAACTCTTTCGAGACAAGCCTCTTTTACTGTTTGGGCATGAAGTCCCGACGTTTTTGAGCAATCCGTTAATGGTGAAAGAACGGGCGATTTGGCAACAGTGGTGTGAACATTTTAAGGAAACGCCCCATCATCATTTAATTTTGCATCAACCAAGTATGAAGACCGCTTGGTTGGATGTCGGCTTTCCTGAAGAGCGCTTATTGATTTTGCCGAAACTCTTGCACTTGAAAGAAAAGCAGGCGACTTTTCCGATTCAACCTAAGTTGTTTCACACGGTTAAACAACGTTTTCAGCAGGGGCAAAAGCAGGTTCTTTCATCTTCTCAAAAAAGTCAAAAGCCTTACATCTTAGGCTTTATGCCTGATGATGAAGACAACGACAGCCTATTTTGTTTGAAAGAAGCCTTGTTGAAGCTTCCTGAAAATGTGGTGCTATTGGTGATGGGGGGAACGGATGCGAAGCGTCCTGCCTTTAGATGGGAACAGGCGTTGCTTGACATAATTCAGGCAAACGACTTGGGGCATCGTGTCTTAATTACAGGAGCAGTGCAGGCGGAAGAAGCGTCCACGTATTTAAATGTGTGTGACGCCGTTTACTTGGCACATCGTCATCAAAGCGATGATTTGCAACAACGTGTTTACCAAGTATTGCATCAGAACATCCCCTTGTTTTTACCTGCTGACAGTGAAACAGTGCAGGGTTTGGCAATGTTATTTCAAGACGCTTGGCAAAAAAGTGACATCACACACATGGCGTCAAGCCAAGATTTGGTAGACGCTTGCCTTAGAAGGGATACCACCTTGAAGGCTCAAAAGCATGAAGGGCTTTTATTGCAGTCCATGGGCTTAGAAGTACTGCTAGAACGTTATTTGAATCTTTACGCCCGTGTGCGTTCCTCTCAACACTGTAATTTGTAACACACCCTTCAGTTTTAAAAAGACCGTGCCGATACGCAATATGTCGTGTCTTTGTCATGCCAATGAAACGATTAATACCAGTTCACATTTTATAGTATTTTAAATAATTTCCCCTACAGTGCCTATACTTTGTCGCTACGATTATTTTGTTCAGTCATGTAGGTCTATCTACACTTCTTCACAAAACAATCTAGGCTCCTCGTCTAGCCTACTGTACGGAAAACTCTTTAAAACACTAT
>CANGYO010000041.1 GCA_947458095.1 Vampirovibrionales bacterium
ACAGGATCAGGTGTCGTCACCGCTGGCGTTACGATGGCTGGCGTTGTATCCACTACAGGATCAGGTGTCGTCACCGCTGGCGTTACGATGGCTGGCGTTGTATCCACTACAGGATCAGGTGTCGTCACCGCTGGCGTTACGATGGCTGGCGTTGTATCCACTACAGGATCAGGTGTCGTCACCGCTGGCGTTACAACCGCTGGCGTTACAACCGCTGGCGTTGTAGCTACCACAGGATCAGGTGTCGTCACCGCTGGCGTTACAACCACTGGCGTTGTATTGTCAGCGATGGTGACCACTGGTACAGAAGAGCCTGTTGTACTGGCTATTAAAGCCGCAACCAAAGCAGCACTGGTTCCTGAACTTGTTGAAGTCGTACTAGAACTACTGGACGTGCTTGTACTACCATTCAGTGTAAGGGTTCCTCCCCCTACAAGGGCTAAGCCTGTATCTGCAATTGAAGAACTTGTTGTGCTAGGACTTGGTGAAACGGTTGTAGCGGTTGTAAAAGCAGGCGTTGAAGGAGTAGTCGCATTGTTTACACCCAATTTGGCAAGTGCTTGACTTAAGATATTGGCAGGTAAATTCGCTGCTTTTAAGGCCGTGGCAATTGTGGAAGCATCAAGTTTTTTTGTACTAACAGGAGTCGTTGATTTTGTTTTAGCTGTTGCGACAGGCGTTGGGTTGGCTTGTCTGGTTTTAATTAAGCTTGCCAAGCGTCGCTCAGCGATCTTGCGTTCTACCGAACCTTGAGGCAATGTGTTTACTTTTTCAGTATTAAGTGTAATAAGATTGTCTAAATTAGCCGCTGAAGTACTCACCGAAGCAGGCAGTTCGGTTGATGTAGAAATGAAGTTAAATTGGGTTGCTTTAACGCTAGTGGTTTGTGTTTTCGCCGTTACTGGTGTAGAGGATATGAAGTTAAATACCATGATGCGTAGTCTCTCTTTTCTCTCAATGTTTTGAAGTGGGTAAAATTAATTGGGTAAAGTTTTTATTGTATGCCGTTAAAATTCGTTGAAAAATAAAACACAAAAGTACCGGTGGTCTTATAAAATGCCAAGCCACATGTTTTGTGTATACAATTCTGCTAAATCAATAAAGACATAACCTTCTTAAGAATTGTTTAATAGACTCAATTATTTACATTTTGTTACGCTTGAAAAATAAACTGTTTGATTCATAATAGACAAAGTGAATTTAAAAATCACAGTATTATAGTCATTTTTAGAAGACAAAATAAAGATGACTATAGGCTCTACACCCTTGCGGAAAACAAGAAAGGAAATGACCTCATGACGGCATTTACCATTGAAGCCCAAGAGCGGGATACGAGCCGTAACCCACGCCAACTGCGTGCGGCCGGCTTAACCCCAGCAACGATTTACGGAAAGAACATTGAACCTAAATCGATTCAGTTACCTGCCCATGCGTTTCGTCAAGCGTATTTAAAAGGCAATGAAGTGTTTGAATTAAGTGGCGTTGGCGTAACGGCTAAAGCTCACCAAATTCAGATCCACACCGTTTCAAGAGAAGTCTTGAACGTCGAATTCCTCGTAACCGCTCAATAAAATTGAGTGTTCAAAAATTAAAAAGGGGGTGTCTTCAAAAGCAGCCCCTTTTCTTATGTTCTCTACCTTAGTCCCCACTGGTCGATGTATTTTTTAGAAAAACGTCTTACGCTAGAGCAGGTTCATCCCTTATAGTGTCGATATAAGTACGTAAATCCTACGTCTTTAGCGTTTTTAGTAGATTACCCCCCATTGAGGAGACCCCCCAATCATGATGAGTACTCAAAATGAGCTTTACAACACACGTCAAGAAAAAAACGTCAACGTCATTGATGTAAACATCGAAAGCTTTGACCATCGTTTCATCGACGATTTCAAACAAGCCATTAACAACAGCATTAACGGTAACAACGAAGTGTTGTTGAACCTTGAAACCGTGAACTTTATGGATTCCGCTGGCTTAGGCGTGATTCTTTACGGTCAACGTGCGTTGGCTGAAGCTGGCGGTAAATTTGCGGTTTGCCAAGCTCAAGGTTATGTGAACAAGTTGTTCAACTTAACAGGTGTAAACAAAGCGGTTCGTGTGTTCGG
The DNA here is from genome assembly GCA_947458095.1 of Vampirovibrionales bacterium. Classification (GTDB taxonomy): domain Bacteria; phylum Cyanobacteriota; class Vampirovibrionia; order Vampirovibrionales; family JAJTHC01; genus JAJTHC01. The sequence goes on from CANGYO010000041.1 coordinate 2,103, forward strand.
TAGCGAGCAGGAAGCACTTGAAAACGCTTAGTTTTAAAAGAAACTATTTTAAGGGCGTGAGAAATCACGCCCTTTTTAGGCTTTTTAAAGACGGATTCATTAGCTTGTTGTATTTTTCAAGACCCCACTGGTACAGAAGCCGTCCTATATGCCAAAATAAAATTATCGTACCCTTTTTGAAGTGAATGATATAGCCGTCTTTAGAAATAGAAGGTCTTTATATGAACATCCTAACCAACCTTATTGCCCAATTCAATGCGTTACCACTTTCCAAAAAAATCCCTTCTTTGTTTGTGCTAACCGTCTTAAGCACCTGCATCATTTCTTCTTCGATTATGATGTTTCAAGCATCGGGTATTCTGAAAGAAGAAAACCATCTTAAACAAGAAGCCTTACTTGAACAACAAAGCTTTTGTTTGTATGAATACTTAGACAGCATCGTGAATGACATGAAAGTCATGACCAAAGACAATTCCCTGCTTAACGCCCTAAGGGAATTCAACATCACCTATAAAGGCATTGCTCAAAGTAAAGACCCTGTTACGTATTTGCAGAATACCTATATTCATAAGAATCCCAATCCCACAGGGTCGAAGCATTTTTTAATGAAGGCGAAAGATGGGTCTGCGTATTCCAACATTCACGCCAAATACCACCCTTGGTTTAAAACACTGGTGGATGAGCGTGGCTATTACGACGTCTTTTTGGTCAATCTTTCAGGCGATGTGGTGTACACGGTTTTTAAAGAATTGGATTATGCGTCCAACTTAGAACATGGCAAGTGGAAGAATACCGACTTAGCAAAGGTGTATCATGGAGCCTTACGCAATGCCAATAGCCAAGCCAAAGACGCCGATGTTTCCTTTAGTGATTTTCAGGCATATGCCCCTTCTTTTGGTGTGCCAGCCAGCTTTATGGCTCGGGTGATTCGTAATGCCAGTGGTAAAGTTGAAGGCGTACTCATCTTCCAAATGCCGATTGCACGCTTAAACCAAATCTTGCAAAGTGAAGTAGGGATGGGTAAAACAGGCGAAACCTTCTTAGTGGGATCAGACTTAAAATACCGCAGTGATTCACGCTTCACCAAAAAAGGCGAAACGGATATTTTGAAAACCACCTTACCCCCCTTGTATCAACAAGGTATTAAAAGTGCAAAAGGTTTTGAAGGCAAGAATCATGGCTATTCTACCCAAGCCCAAAGTAAGCCTTTTACGTTTAAGGGTGTGACTTGGACGTTTCTTTCTGAAAAAAGTACGGATGAAGTCAATGAAGATATTAACACCCTTCACATTACATCCATTATTGTTAGCATACTGCTTTCAAGCATATTGGGAGCCTTAGGCATTGCCATTGGCTTGAGTGTGTCTAAACCCATTACAGGCTTAACCCAAACCATGAAAGCCCTTGCTAAAGGCGACGAAAAAGTAGACGTCCCTTCTAAAGAACGAGCAGATGAACTGGGTGAAATGGCAGAAACGGTTGAAACCTTTAAGCAAAACTTGGTTGAAAAAAATAAGCTCGACAAGCACCTTGTGGAAATGGGGCGGCGTCTTGAAGAAGAAATCAACCATCGTATGGGGGGGATTAAGGAAGAAATCAAGCATTTGACAGAAACTATGTTCGTCATGGAAAAAGAAGCCAAAGAAACGTCTGACAACATTAAAGACATGAGCTATGCCACCAGTCAAATGACCGAAGCGGCGAATGAAATCAATGTACAAATCAGTCATTCGTATGGCATTACATCCACAGCGGCAGATCGTACCAAAGCATCCAGTGCCGAAATTGCTCATCTCAATGAAACGACACACACCATTGAAAAAGTCGTGAGCTTAATTCAGGCCATTATGGAACGCACCAACTTACTCGCTTTAAATGCGACCATTGAAGCCGCCAATGCGGGTGAAGCAGGCAAAAGCTTTACAGTGGTTGCCACACAAGTCAAAGAACTTGCCAAGCAAACCGCACAAGCCACCGATGAAATTGTTAAGCAAATTCGTTCTGTACAAGATGAAGCCAGCCAAGGTAAAACGAGCATTGAAGCCGTTTCAGAGATGTTGGGAGACGTCTTCATGGCATCAGGCAGCATAGCGGCTTCGGTAGAAGAACAAACGGCTACTTTAAAAGATATTAGCCAAAACATGAGTAGCATCCACAAAAACACGGATCACTTTATGGGGCAAGTCCGCAACGTACACAGCACTGTTGAAAGTGTTGAAAAACAAGTAGTTGTGGTGGAAGAGGGTTTACGCAAGTTCTTGCGTGAAATGGCGAAGAAGTAAACGTAAAGGTCTAGCTGTCTTTAGAGTTTTCTGTACAGTAATATCATTTCAAAGATTAAAGGGTATAAGATCAAATACAAAGATTTGACCCCACGATGTGTTTTAGCAATAATGGGAAAGGAAGAAACACCCCTCTCCTAATTTTGCAAAGGAAACGCCTTATGTCTAACACCTCTCGCTATTTCTTTACTTCAGAATCCGTCACCGAAGGTCACCCCGACAAAATCTGTGATCAAATCTCCGACGCCGTCTTGGATGCCTGCCTAACGCAAGATCCCTTGGCTCGTGTGGCGTGTGAAACCGTTGTGAATACAGGGCTTGTACTGGTCACAGGTGAAATCACCTCGTCCTGCTATGTGGATATTGCCAGTGTGGCTCGTAAAGTGATTGTCGATATTGGCTATGTGGGTGCCGAAGCAGGCGGTTTTGACGGTCAAACCTGTGGCGTTTTAGTGAGCATCGACGAGCAATCACGAGACATCGCAGGTGGTGTCGACAATGCCCTTGAAGTGCGTAACAAAACCTTAAGCGATCAAGAAATCGACCGCATTGGGGCGGGCGATCAAGGCATTATGTTTGGCTATGCCAGCAACGAAACGCAAAATTTAATGCCTGTGGCGATTGATATTGCTCATGCGTTGGTGAAACAACTCGCCAAAGTCCGCAAAGATGGCACGCTTCCTTACTTGAGACCAGACGGCAAGTCGCAAGTGACGATTGAATATGAAAATGGCGTCGCCAAACGTGTGGAAACCGTGGTTATTTCGACCCAGCACGCAGCGGAAATCGAAGGCGTTTCAGACAATACCGCTGTTCAACGTCGCATTTTTGATGACGTGCGTCGCTACGTGATTTTCCCTGTTTTTGAAGGCTTTAGCATTAAGCCTGATACTGAGACCAAATACTTCATCAACCCAAGCGGACGCTTCGTCATCGGTGGACCTCAAGGCGATTCAGGCTTAACAGGGCGTAAAATCATCGTCGACACCTACGGCGGAGCCTCTCGTCACGGTGGCGGAGCCTTTTCAGGGAAAGATCCCACGAAAGTGGATCGTTCCGCAGCCTATGCGGCTCGTTATGTGGCGAAAAACATCGTCGCTGCAGGCTTGGCGGATCGTGCCGAAGTACAGTTGAGTTATGCCATTGGTGTGGCTCGTCCCACCTCTGTTTTTGTGGACAGCTTTGGCACCGTGAAAAACGGTTTAAGCGATGGAGATTTGTCTAGCTTCGTGAACCAAGCCTTTGACTTACGACCCGCAGCGATTATTCAAAAGTTTAATTTAACAGGCTTGCCTGCTCAACGTGGCGGACGCTTCTATCAAGACTTAGCCGCTTACGGTCACATTGGGCGTGAAGATTTAAATGTGCCTTGGGAAGCCTTAGACGCTGTTTCTTCGCTTCAAAGCCTTTCAAACAGTTTGATCAAAGAAGTGGTCACAAACTAATTCAACTGGCTTACTTAATGTAGCGTTTTAAATTTTTTAACTCAAAACCATTTGTTTGGTGTATCCTTGAAATAAACACCTTGTAAGCTTTTTGATTACAAAGCTTAGTTCTTTGATTTGTCTGAAGACCGTGTCGTTTGGAAAATAAATATGCCGCTTCGTCCTGTGTCTGAAATAGCTGAATCCCCTCTATATAATGAATACCTGATGCTTGGTGTTCATTACACAACGGCAACGTTGGATATTCGTGAATCCTTCAATTTTCAAGAACATGAAGTCGCCCATGTGATTCGTCAACTCACGCATGACGCTCAAGAATCGGGCATTCGTTCGCTGGCGGTTTTGACGACTTGCAATCGGGTGGAATTGTATGCGGTTTGCTCGAATCTTTCGCACGCTCAATTGTCTTTAAAGCATTATTTGATCGAAGAAAAGGGTGTAGATCCCAGCTTGTTTAAAAGCGATGCCGTGCAAGTGTTGCAAGGTAAAGCGGTTGCTCGTCATTTGTATCGAGTCGCTTGTGGCTTAGACAGCCTCATTCTAGGGGAAGGGCAGATTTTAAGCCAAGTGAAAATGGCGGTGGATATTGCTCAAGCCGTTCATACGGCGGAAAATCCGATGAAAAAAAACTTGCGAGTGCTTTTTTATGAAGCGGCTCAAGTGGGCAAGAAAGTCCGCACGAAAACGGGTATCGCCAGCCGAGACGCCAGCGTGAGTAAGGCGACGCTGGATTTAGCCTTGACGCATCACCCTGATTTGTTTGAAAAAAACATGGTCGTTGTGGGTGGGGGCAAAATGGCGTGCCTGATTTTAGAGCGTCTGAATGAAGCGTTGCCTCTGGAAGCACGGCACCATGTGAGCTTGCTTAACCGTAGCCAAGAACGGCTCACAGAACTGGAAGAACGCTTTTCTTTTACAGGCGAAACATGGGAAAAAACGCCTGAACTCCTCGCTCAAGCGGATGTCATTTTTGTGGCGACAGGTGCGCCACACTTGCTCTTTTTTGCGGAACAATTTAAGGATCGTACGGCTCCTTTAAGCATTTATGATATTTCAGTACCTCGCAATGTTTGCCCCGATGTGTCTGAAACGTATTCGCACATTAACGTTTACGACACCGATGCCTTGGTGGGCATGTCGAGTTTTGATCCGCAAAAGGAAGCTCGTCTACGTCGCACGGCGGAAGAACTCATCGAAAAAGCGTTGGAACATTTGCCCAATTGCTTGAATAAAGTCGCCTGTGAAGCGGAACTCAAACGCTTGCGGGACTTTGTGGAAAGCCTTCATTTGGATTACATTGAACAGCACCCGTTAGATTTGAACGATTTGACACCCGAAGAACAGCAAGAAGCCCTATTTGAGTGGAGTCAAGGCTTGATGCAACGGCTCTTGCATAGTCCCAGTACGGTCATTAATCAAGGGCGTTTTCAAGCCGAAGACTTGCTTATTCTGCGGGATTTATTTCAACCCCTGCCGTATTCACGAGAACCGCTGGTTTTGCGTTCTTTACCTGAAGCGTCGCAACCGTTTAGTATCGAGATTCAATCACGTCATTATGAAGAAATAACCGCTTCTTCCACAGAAATGAGTTCATAAGTCACGATAGGTACTTAAATGGGGACACACACACAACGCATTCTAAAAGTCGGCACACGAGACAGTCCGCTAGCGATGCAACAAACCCAGCAGGTCATCGCCCTGCTTTCCAAAGAACAGGCGTTTGAGGGTGTTCGCTTTGAAATCGTGGCGTTAAAGGCGTTGGGCGATTTAAATCTAACGGATTCGCTTTCAAGCTTGGGGACTCAAACAGGAACTTACGGCGTTTTCGTCAAGGAATTGGAGCAAGGCTTATTGCGTGGGGACATCGATTTTGCCGTACATAGCCTCAAAGATATGCCGTCCTTATTACCTGAAGGCTTGCAGGTCATGCCCTTTGGCGAGCGTGAAGACGTACGTGATGCCTTTATTTCCGCCGATGGCGTGACGCCGTTTCACGACTTACCAGCAGGTAGCGTCATCGGTACGAGTGCCGTGCGTCGAGTGGCACAACTAAAGAAGATGCGTCCTGATTTGGTATACCAAAACATTCGAGGCAATGTACAGACCCGTTTTCGCAAGCTTGCGGAAGAGCCTTATGATGCCACCATTTTAGCGGTCGCTGGCTTGAATCGTCTGAGTTTGAGCGACAAAATCACGCATACGTTCTGCCCTGAAGGCGAACTCATCCCTGCGGTGGGGCAAGGCGTTGTGGGCGTAGAGTTTCATATCGAAAACGACTTTGCCTCGCTGATTTCAAGCGTTGCGGTGAATGAGGCTCTAAACGCTTGCGTTTTCGCCGAACGTGAACTCATGCGTCTGCTAGAAGGCGGATGCCAACTGCCTTTGGGCGCCTATGCCAAGCCATACACGAATGACATTGGCTTCACGCTTTTTGTACAGCTCTTGCAGGCGGATGCGTCTACAGAAGTGAGCCGTCGGCTAGAATTAGGGACGTTTGATCAAGCCGAGATCCAAAAAGCGATCGCAGGATTGGTGGAAGACATTCTCGCTAGTGGCGGTCAAGCGATTCGGGATAGTCTATAGAAAATAGCCAATCTAAGCGAATGCTTACACCGACTGGCATTTATTTACGAGTGTTTATTTTAAAACGCTCGTGTTAAAATAAAACCATGATTACTTCACTATTATCTTTTTTCATGCCTTCACATTCCTTTCGTGTGAAAGATATTCACCGCGTCGCCGTCATTTGCTACGGCGGCTTGGGGGATGTTCTCTTGTTCAGCCCCGTGATTCGTGAAATCCGCCAGTGGATGCCTCATGTTCACATTACCCTTTACGCCGAAGAACGCAGTGCCAGCGTGGGTACCGTGCTTGAAGGCGTCGATGCCGTGCTTTCCATGCCTGTGGGGAGTCTGTCAAAGTTTCAGTTTTTCAAGTATTTGGTGGGCGATTTACGTCTGCGTCACTATGACGCCGTCATTTCAACAGGTCGCAACCCCTTTATCGCCTTGGCACTAGCCCTTTCAGGCGTGCCGTATCGGGTGGGGTACGCCAGCAAAGCGTGGGCAAAAGGCTTTTTAAGCCATGTCACCAACGTTAAATCCAGCCGTTACGCCAGTGTCATGCACCTTGAATTGGCTCGAAGCTTTTTGAAGCCCTTGTTTGGATCCGACTATCAATTCGGCAAGACGCCTGCGTATCCGCATGCCAAGACGCTCGATGCGAAAACCCTCGACGCCATGGAAGTTCTGAAAATAGAGCGTCTTCCGTCGCATAAAAAGCATATTTTGATTCACCCAGGAGTGAGTGCGATGTCTCAAGCTAAAGGCATTTACAAGGGCTGGTCGGCGAGTAAATGGGCGGATTTTATACTGCAATTGTCACGCAATCATGCGGTTTATCTCGTCGGTGCGAAAGACGATGAAGCCATTATTGCAGATATTTTGAAGATTTTACCAGCATCCTTAGGCACCTTTAAAAACCTGTTTGGGCAAACCAAATCTTTCGCCGATTTAGCAGGATTGATGTCGTGTATGGATGTGATTTGTGCCGTGGATTCAGCTCCTATGCACTTGGCGATTGCTTTACGGCGTCCGACGTTGGCGTTTTTCGGCCCAACGGATCCACAATTGCTCGTTCCGCCTGCTGAAAATGCCGAAGGGCTGATTAAAACCGTGTATCGTGGGGATTTGGCGTGCCGTCCGTGTTTGTGGCAACATCGTCAAGTGAATTGCGAGACGTCCGATTGCTTAGACGTGCCTGTGGAATCGATGCTGACAGCGGTTTGTGATTTAATAGAACAGGCGTATCCTCAAGAAACGCCTCATTGAAAATAGAAATACTTGGAAAGGGCTTTACAGATGAGCATCATTAAAAAAGTAGCCGTACTCGCTGGCGACGGTATTGGACCCGAAGTCATCGCTGAAGGGCTGAAAGTCTTGCGTGTTTTGGCGGATGCCCTTGGGGTGACGCTAGAAACCCACGATGCCCTCATCGGGGGCGTTGCCTATGAATCCACAGGCACGCCTTTGCCTGAAGCAACGGTTAACATCGCCAAATATTGCGAAGTCGTGCTTTTGGGAGCGGTTGGTGATTTCAAATATGACACGTTACCTCCGCATTTGCGACCTGAACAGGGTTTGCTGGGTATTCGTAAAGCGTTGAATCTCTATGCCAACACACGACCCGTTAAAGCCTATGACGCCTTGTTGGACGCTTCCACCCTAAAGCCTGAGGTCATAACAGGCGTGGATTTGCTCGTGGTGCGTGAATTGACAGGTGGACTTTATTTTGGTCAGCCCAAGCTTCAAAACGAAAATGATGCGGTGGATACCTTGACCTATACACGAGCGGAAATTGAACGCATCGCCAAAACGGCGTTTGAGCTTGCTCAACAGCGTCGCAAACAGCTTTGTTCGGTGGATAAAGCCAATGTGCTAGCCACATCTCGCTTGTGGCGTGACGTGGTGGATGCGATGGCTCCGCACTACCCTGATGTGGCGGTGTCTCACATGTATGTGGACAATGCGGCGATGCAACTGATTTTGAATCCTCGTCAATTTGATGTCATGCTCACGGAAAATACCTTCGGGGATATCTTATCAGATGAAGCATCGATGTTGACAGGCTCTTTGGGGATGTTGAGTTCCGCTAGCTTCGGTACAGGCGCCTATGCCTTGTACGAGCCTAGCCACGGATCCGCTCCGACGATTGCGGGGCAGAATATCGCCAACCCGATCGCCACGATTTTGTCGGTGAAAGAACTCGTCGCCGTTTCGTGGGAGGCTCCTGATTTGGCAAGCTTGGTGGATGTCGCCATTGAAAACGTGCTAGCCCAAGGCTTACGCACGAAAGATATTGCTCAAGCAGGCGATACCGTGGTGGGGACTCGTGAAATGGGCGATGCCATTGCAACAGCCTTGAAATTGTTGACTCAAACCCATTCGTCCGTTGCCTAAGAAAGTTATAATAATATGTTTCTTTACCGTAAGTGGCAAAATCTAAAAAATGGTTTTCTCGCTCCGTTTTTAGCTGGTCGTCGTCAGAGACCTTTGCTCCGCCAAAGGTCTCCAACACCTCTAAAGGCGGTTCAAGGAGGGGGGAAGGGAGGACGTATTGCGTTTCTCCTCCCTATTCCCCCCTCCTTGAAAATCCACCCCCCTTTACCCACCTCGTCGCATCATTTCTAGGCACGACGTCCGCAAAATCGCTCGGGGATTCGCAGTTCGCTCACCCGCTCGGATTTAGTGCTTGGACGTCTACTTGTCGAATAAATCCATTGCTCACAAGACGAAATACACTGAATAAGGAAACTTAAGATGTCTCGATTTGCTAAACGATTCGCTGAACTCAAGGCTCAAGACAAAAAAGCATTCATCCCCTTTACGCTCTTGGGATTCCCCACCGTTGAAACGAGCAAAGGCATCCTGAAAACGCTGATTGATGCCAAGCCAGCGGCGCTAGAGTTAGGCTTTCCCTTTAGCGATCCTGTGGCGGATGGGCCTGTGATTCAAGCGGCGGTGACTGAAACGCTTGCCAATGGCTATAAATTGCCTCATGCCTTTGAAAGCATTGCCTATGCCCGCTCTTTGGATGCCGACATCCCGATTGGGGTCTTGGTCTATTACAACACGATCTTGTCCGAAGGGGCGGATGCTTTCTTTCAACAGCTTAAAAATACAGGGGCGGATGCGTGCCTCATTGCCGATTTGCCCCCTGAAGAAGCGGAAGAAGTCAAACCTTCGGCGGATTTAGCAGGCATTGAGCTGATTTTTATCGTCTCGCCACTCACCAGTGCGGATCGCTTTGCGTCTTTTTCGCAATACGCAGGCGCATTCTTATATGTGGTGTCTCGCTTGGGCATTACAGGGACTGAAGCACGTTATGACAGCCGCTTGCAAGAACTCATTGGTACGATTCGCCAGCATAGCGATTTACCCTTATGTGTCGGTTTTGGGATTTCAACGCCTGAGCATATCCAGCAGATGAAAGTAGTGGGCTTTGACGGCATGATTACAGGCAGTCGCATTATTCAAGTCATTGAAGAAGAAGCCAAGGGAAACGGGTCGTTGGCGGATTATTTGGCGACGATGATGCAATCCGTTTAAATAATCGACCTTGAACTTTAAAACGCTTACGATATAATACAGTGAGCGAACACAATTTTAAAAGGATGCGATGCTTCTCTCATGAGTTTGCTCTTGAATCCCCCTTCTCAAATGCCCATTCATACAGAAATAAGCACCCTTGTTCCGTTGCCTACCTTGGCTTTGAAAAAACGACGTATTCTTATTTTGTCGTCGCTTACAGGGTGGGGGCATAAGCGAGTGGCGGAAGCCTTAGCCGCAGCCTTTCAGGATCACGAAGATGATTCCTGTGAGTTTGTGGTGCATATTGAAAATGTGCTTGAAAAATCGAATGTGGTGAATCAAGGGCTTTCGGGCTTGTATAACTGGTTTTTACGGTATGCCCAACCGTGGATGTTCCTTTACTATCATTTCATCAATCTCTTTCACCTCTCGCATCAACCGCTATTGCTTGAGCCGATGACGCCGTATGCCAAGCGTTTGTATGCCGAACATCAGCCCGATTTACTGATTTCGGTGCATCCAATGATGCAGTATTTCGGCGGGATTTTACAACGCATTCATGCCAAAACACACGACAGCCCCCTGCCCCTCTTTACCGTGGTGAGCGATCCATGTTATGGCTTTTGGAACGATTGGGTGCGTGCTAATGTGACCCATTATTTCACGGCAACCGCAGGAGCCACCCAACAACTGAAAGACTATGGTGTTAAAACATCTGACATTAGCGAGCTGGGTTTGCCGACCATGCCTAACGCCAAAATATGGACATATACTGAAAAGCAAGTGATGCGTCGTGCCGTGTGGGGAGACAGAGCCTCTCGATTAACGCTTTTTTTCAACGCAGGTTGGGCTGGCGGTGGTACGATTGAACGGCTCTTCAAGGCGTTTTTAACGTCTGATGTAGCGAGTGACATCAACATTGTGTTTCAAGCAGGGACGAATAAACCCCTTCAAAAGCGTGTCAAAGCTTTGGTGGATCAACAACCCAACGCTTCCGTGCTTTTAGCCACCGCCGAAGACGATATGCTGAACTTGTACGCCCTAGCCGATGCCATTGTCACCAAACCTGGAGCGGCGACGGTTTTTGAGTCCTTGCATCACGGGGTGCCGTTGTTGATTGACCAGCAAGAACGCTTGATGCCTCAAGAAAAAGGAACGGCGGAATGGTTGTTGGCTCAAGGGGCAGGGTCTTCCATCGCCCATGCGGGGGCGTTAATTCAAACGATCCAGCACTGGTTAAGCGTCCCCACGGAACGCCACGCCATGAGCTTAGAAGCCAAGCGACTTTCTCGGCAAACGTCTGCCGAAGCCCTTTGTGCATCTATGTTACGATGCGTGCCGATGCGGTAAATGAGACGCTATTTAATCGTTTAATTGGTCTTACTACACGCCCGCACAAAAAAATCAAAACTCCCAGAATAGCCTAACGTCTGCTTAATTCTTTAAAACACTATAGACTAAAACGACAAATAGGTTTAAAAATGAAGGATGCCTACCCCCTCATGCCCCCCACAAATCGACAAAGTACTTGGATGCCACCTTCTCTTCTGCCTCCCATGGTAGGCTGGTTGCTCTTGGGATTCATTCTATTCTACCCTGTGGTCTTATTGGGGGCGAAACAATTTTTGCCAGCCCTCATCTTGCAAGCCGAAGCCCTCACACAAGGCAAAGGCATCACCATTCCCCTGCCTTTTATTCTCAAAATGCTCATTTTCGCCCTACTCGGTGGAGGAGGCTTACTGCTTTTACGTTTACGGCTGGATGTCGCCTACCTTTCGCATTGGGCAACACAGTTTCCCCGCCCGAATCCCTTGCATGTGGACTATCACCCTGCTGAACCGTATAGCCTCTATGCCTTAGGGCGTTGGGTCATCTATCGCTTCTTACGCATCGGCACCATGCCTCTTTTATTAGGGCTTGCCATTACGGTGAGCCTATGGCTTCAACTCCTCTTTTTAAATACCTTTTTAGAAGCACCCTTTATGAAATGGCCGGTGGTCTATATTTTAGGCATTTTTTGGATGCTGACCTTGGGCTTATTGTTTGTGGCGTCTTTGGTGAATGCGGTGTGGCAAAGTTTAGGTTCCACCTTTGGCGTTTGTGCCGTGGTGACTGAGCCGATGAAGGCACAACCGATTTTATTTAATCGATGCCAACGCTTAAGTAGCCAAAGTTCTTTTGCCTGGGCGTTGTATGGCTTAAAACTGATGCTTCACTTACTGTGGTGGGGCATGAGTGCATGGCTTTTATGGCATTACCATGTGCAAGATTTAGCGACGCTCGTTTTTCCGTGGTGGTGGGTACTGCCTGCGTTGTTGGGCTTGTGGTTAGCCGAAGTGTGCTTAGGGTATGCTCGATTTGCCATTTATCATGTCGCTTTACAGCATTTCTATGAACAGTTGCCTCGCTTTGTGAAGGATGCGTTTCAACCGCCTGTTTCTATTTTTGAAACACCCTTGTGGAAAAACGCTGATTTAGAAGTACCCGACGCATGATTAAAATTCTCGCTGGGCAATTTAAAGGCAGAATCCTGCAAACACCAAAAGGGCAGGCCATCAGACCTACGACGGCTCGATTGCGTCAACGTTTGTTTGATGTTTTGGCGTCGTATTGGGTGGATTCCATTGGCGTGGACGCCTTTGCGGGTTCAGGGGCTATTGGCTTTGAAGCCCTCAGTCGTGGAGCAAGCAAGGTGTATGCCACTGAAAAAAATGCTTTACACGGGCGTTTGATTCAACAGAATGCGGAAACCTTAAAGCTCACCAAAACCCTGTACTTTCTAGAAAACAAAGCCTTTGAACAGTGGTGGAAGACGCAGTCGGATGAGGGTGTGGCGTCCTTGGATTGGGTGTTTTTGGACCCCCCTTATGGCTACGAGGGTTTAGCAAGCCTTTTGGCGGAACTATTGACGCATTCGGCCTTGGCGGCGGGGACTTTAGTCATTGTAGAACATGGCAACACGGATGCCGAAAAAGCGGTGCTAGACGCCGTGATTCAAGCATCGTGGGCGAGCTTGTATCGTGTGTTAGATTGTGGCGATTCGAGCGTGTGGATTTTAGAAAAAGTCTAAAATCAATAAGAAATGTAAAGACTTTTATAAAACGCATCTTTTTCCTTTGAAAGATGTTTAATGCTTATGTATAGTGTAGAAACATTGGCAAAAGGATTTTTTTTATGATGATGAGCAACGAATATCTGGATACCATGCAGGCGTTTTTTAGGAATCGCCCTCGCTTGAACGACTGGCAACAGCAAAAAGCCGATGAAACCAAGCAAAGCGAAGTCTACTATCAAGCCAAACCACTTCAACCGCAAGATCAAACCCGTGTGAATCAAAAAGTCGAACGGATTTTGGATGCCACCACCGTCTTGGATCAAGCGTCTGAACAAGCCGCCCAAAGTACTGAAATGGCAATTACTAGCCTAATAGGCTTGGGTATGATTCCTGTTGAATTAGTATTGAGTTTAGGCCTTGGTATTTTAGGTGTTAAAGCATTAGAAAAATCTAAGAACCCTTTTATTGGATGGGCAAAGTATTGGAGCATTCTCGGGGCTGGACTTATCACAGTATTTGCGATAGAAGGCTTTTCGGCGATTTGGGGGGCTCAGCAAGAAACACGAGCGTCCCGTATCGCTAGACGCCAAACCCGTCAAGCCGAACTGGCGAACCCCAATCGTTATGCCCTGTTCACCGAAGAACAAAAACAAATCGCGGCACAAAAAGCATCCCATATTTCAAATGAAGCCATTGAAGCCGA
>CANGYO010000042.1 GCA_947458095.1 Vampirovibrionales bacterium
CCTTTAGGAAGGAGAGGTTGGGAGAGGAAACCAACGGTTTTCTTTCCCAAGAGAAAAAGTTTTACTTTTTCGATGGAAGGGGGGCGACCAAGACCCTCCCTCCCTTAAGCCGCCTTTAGAGGTAATGAGTAATCCCCCCATTTATAGACAAACTAACATGTAGACCGCCATTATGGCGGTTTGGCGGAGCAAAGGTCTCTGACAAACGAGTAACCTTAAACAGAGCTAGAAATCCAAAAAACAGAGACTCTTAAAAATACCACTTTTTAAACAGAAAGAACTTTAGATAAAACCCTTTGAATATCGTGGAAGCTGTCAAAGGGCGTAAACGCACGACCCTCTCGATCGAGTTCTTCCGCCAAGGCATCCCGAGCAAAGACCCAGTCCGCCACACGAGCCATGCCAAAATCCGTCACGCTATCCCCAATGGCGATCTTAAAGGTGCTGGCCTCATCCCACTGATTGAGAATCTCCACCTTACAACAGGCACAGGTGCCACACACCGCACAATCCTTGGGGGCAAAAGGCATCCCCACCACAATGGATGGCTCTTCAAAGTGAGCCGTATTCGCAAACAGGGTATAGTCCCCCTTAAACGGAGCCATCACAGGCGTGATGAAGGCATCTAAGCCACCAGACACCACTTGAAAGGGGATGCCTGCCTGTTTTCGCCACGCCATAAAGTCTGTAAAACCGTCTCGCAAGACGACTTCTTCGCTCACAAAGTGGATGATCTCATCCTTTAAGGCAGACGGCATCAAGGCGTACAACTGCTGAATCCCTTCTTGCACAGGGAGCGTCCGCTCTTTAAGGATGCGTCGGGCGATGTCCTTCCATTCAGGCGGAGCAAAGCGTTCCAGGGTCATCACAATGGCATCACGATCGGTAATCGTGCCGTCGAAATCGGAAAAAATCACCCATTGTTTGCCGACTTTCTTTTCTATAACGCTTAACGGTATCATGCCAAAACCTCGGCATACATGGCAGTTTGAAAGGCTTTCACGCCAGCCACCGCACCGCCTTCGACTTCGTGGATGCCTGTGCCAGCGTTGATGATGACATTCGTGCCGAAATCACGCAGGATTTGAGGCACCATAGACGCTTGAATCCCTGCGGAAGGCACGCCAAAAGCAGGAGCAACGCCTAAATACGGTGTATTGAGAGCCTCTTGAACCGCCAAGGCATCGGCTTTGTCAAGAGCCACCGTGCCGTAAGGACTGGGAAAAAGGACGGCATCGGCGCCAGCGAGTCGAGGCAAGGTACCAAACACCAAAGCCGGACTCATGCCTGTCGACGGGTTCTGATAAAACGCCCCCCCCAAGGCAGGATGCCCCATTAAAAATGCACGCCCTTGAAGGCGTTGACGCAAGCTATTCAATAACGGCAAGCCATACGCAAGATAGTTGAACAAAAAGCATTCCACGCCCGCATTCAGCAAGGCATCGGCACGGTCGAGTAAGTCGTGAGCAGGGGCGTTGAGATTCACGGCATACAGCGGACGATGCCCAAAGTCTTTTTCGGCTTGATTGAGGGCTTCGATGCACAGGCTCACCCGTTTTAAGGCGGTGCTTAGGTCGGCATCCGCCAGCACTTCGTCATCTTTCACCAAATGCGTGCCTGCTTGAGCCTGCTCACGCAACAGACTCGCCAAGCCTTCAGGGGGAACGCCTACACAAGGCTTGAAAATACTCATGAGCAGGGCTTGCCCTTCAGGCACACCGCATCGCTTGCGAATACCGCTTTGACCATGGGCAGGTCCTTGAAAGTGCTTGGCGACAGAACTTGGCACGGCGACATCTAACCAACGCAGATTCGGCATCATGGAAACCTTGCCAAAGCAAACGGTTTGAAGCATCCCTAAATCCCACATCAAAATAGCCTTGGGGAAGCTCAAAATCACATGAAAGCGTGTCTCTTCAGGATTCTGTCCTTCTAAGGGATCGCTGATCCACAAGGGGGTGGCACAATAGGCGGCGAGGCGTTGCATTTCATCGGGGTTTTGCGTACCGATGCTCTGCCCATTGGCGATTTTCGTGGCGTATTGCCACACATTCGCCTTTTTTTCGGTGGGGATCGTGAGCTGGTAGAGTCCTAAAACGGCGTCGTCTTTGGCAAGGGCGTCTTGCACGACGGGCGTTTGCATCCAGTGGGTGGGGGTGTTCATTTGTTATACCTTTATGAAGACTAGGGCGTATAGCCATTTTTAGGATTTTTTGTGTAGGTGGCTATATCATAATTATACCACTTTACCCAAAACATAAAACATTGTCGTGTATTGCGTATACCTTTTCAATCTTTCGTCAAACAATCGTTTTATTTTAGAAAGAGCCTTCACACAAACACGTTAAAAAAAGGTATACTAAGGTGTAAGTAAATCGATTTAACTGTGACAGAGAAGGGTGAATGATGGCGTCTGAAAGCTTGCATGAAGAAGAACAGTTTGAAGCCCCTTCTATCGCACCCAAGGTGCAACAAGAAGAAATGGCAAAACAATGGGGCTACATCGCAGGGAGCCTGACCTTTGTCTTGCTCGTCTTTCCCCAATTTTTCAGTGGCGTGCCGAGTCCTGACTATGTGGGGATGTCTCTTTTAGGCACAGGCGTGATGTATGTGTTGGGCTACCTCATCGGCAATATCTGGCATGCCCCACGACGAAAAGTACGCAAGAAAGCCAAGAAGCTCAGCAAAACAATCGCTTCATCCACCGTGAAGGAACACCCGCAAGACATCGAAACGCTTGAAAAAGATGCCCCTGCGTCTGCCACGCCTGTGGCGAAAGTGAATACCGAACATCAAGCCATCGACGAGAGCGAAATATCAAACTTAGAAGAGGCTTAACAAAAGAAGAAGGCTTTCCCTTTTTTGAGTCAATATCGTATACTAGATTTATAAACTTAGAATAGATTTTAGAGAGAGAATAGGCAAACGATATATGCACGGTATTCCTAAAAAACGATACGGCGAACTCATCACACAAAAAGGCGTACCCTACCCACTGGGGGCGTCTTACGACGGTTGTGGCGTCAATTTTGCGATCTTTTCTTCCACCGCAAACAAGGTCGAACTCTGCTTCTTTGACGGCATAAAGGCTCGCAGGGAATCCATTCGTATTCCCCTTAATACCAAAACCAACCATGTGTGGCATATTTATATTGAAGGCTTGCAACCTGGGCAATTGTACGGATACCGAATCCATGGGGCGTATGACCCTGAACATGGGCAACGCTTTAACCCTCGCAAAGTGCTGTTGGATCCGTATGCCAAGGCGGTGGCTCGGCAAGTGAAAGATATTGATGTCTTGTACGGCTATAAGGTCGGGCATGCCAAGCAAGATTTTGCCATTGACAACCGAGACTCCGCCCCTTACGCTCCTTTGGGCGTAGTCGTAGATGACGCCTTTTCTTGGGGGGATGATGCGCCTCCGCACATCCCGATGGAAGACACCATTGTGCTGGAAGCCCATGTCAAAGGCTCCACGATGCTTAATCCCGCCTTGCCTGCGGCTATGCGAGGCACTTACGCCGCCTTGGGTAGCGACGCCATGATTCAATACTATAAAGAACTCGGCGTTACCACGATTGAACTGTTGCCTGTGCATGCCTTTATTGATGAGCCTCACTTAAAAGATACGGAACTGGTGAATTATTGGGGCTATAATACGCTGAACTATTTTTCACCGCATCCGTATTATGCGATGACCAAAGATCCGCATGATGTCGTGCGTGAGTTTAAATCCATGGTGCGAAGCCTGCACAAAGCAGGGCTTGAAGTCGTATTGGATGTCGTTTACAACCACACCTGCGAAGGTAACCACATGGGCGCCACCTTCAGTTGGAAAGGTATCGACAACCAAGCCTATTACCGTACCGTGCCTGAGTCCAGCCGTTTTTACATGGATTTTACAGGTTGTGGCAACACGCTCGACAGCACCAGTCCGCCTGCGTTGACGATGATTTTAGATAGCCTGCGGTATTGGGTGAGCGAAATGCACGTCGACGGCTTTCGTTTTGATTTAACGTCCGCCTTAGCCCGTGAACACTTCGATTTTTCCACCAAATCCGCCTTCTTTCAAGCCATTGCTCAAGATCCGATTCTTAAGCGAGTCAAGCTTTTTGCTGAACCGTGGGACACAGGCGTCGGCGGTTATCAAGTCGGGAACTTCCCCTTAGGTTGGTCGGAATGGAACGGCCGTTACCGAGACACCGTGCGAGCCTTTTGGAATCAGCAACACGCCACGCTTAACCAGCTGGCGACTCGCTTGGCAGGCTCAAGCGATTTGTTTCAGCATAACGGCAGGCATCCGTATAATAGCCTCAATTTTGTAACCTGTCACGACGGCTTTAGCTTAGAAGACTTGGTGAGCTATAACGGCAAGCACAATGAAGCCAACGGCGAAAATAATCGAGACGGCACCAACGACAACCGCAGTTACAACGGCGGCGCCGAAGGCGTCACCTCAGATGCGAAGGTGAAAGCCGAACGTCAGCGTCGTAAGCGTAATTTAATGACGACCTTGCTTTTTTCAATCGGCACGCCCATGATTTTAGCAGGCGATGAACTGAGCCGCACGCAACAGGGCAATAACAACACCTATTGCCAAGACAACGAACTTTCTTGGTTGAATTGGGACTTTGAAAACAATCCTGAAAAGCGGGACTTTTTCCAATTTACCTGTAAAGCCATTGACGTTCGGCAAAGCCTCGCCGCCTTCAAGCGACGCACCTTTTTTACAGGCACGCCTAGCCCGAAAAGTGGCATTCCTGATGTCACGTGGTGGCGAGCTACAGGCAAGCCCCTTTCCATTGAAGATTGGCACAACCCCAGTCTGCGGTGCATGGGCTTGTTGATTGACGGCAAAGCCAATCGCAAGTTTTGCGACAATCCCAACGCTGATTTTTCAAGCGTGTTATTGCTGATTAACGACCAACCCAACGACGAGCAGTTTTACCTACCCACGCATCGTAGCGATCAAACACCGTGGGAAGTCTTGCTCGATACCGCTTCGCCTAATGGATCGCCACGTTTTGAGCAGGTGGAATGGATGCCACACACGCTCTTTCCCATTCAAGCGAAGAGTGTGGTCGTCTTAAAAATGATGACGCCTCCGCCGAGTGGGGGTTTTGGCAAGGGCTTGTTTTTGACGTCCTTGGTTTAATTTGGATTTCTAGCTCTCTTTTTTAGCTGGTGCTTGGGGGTCTTTGTCCCGCCAAAGACTCCCCAAACCCCCAAAGCGGCTTAAGGGGCGGCGGGGGGAGGGACGTGTTACGTCCTCCCTCCCCCCAGTATGCCCCCCTTAAGAATCCCCCATCCCCCCCTCCCTCCCGTTCTGAACCACGAGTTTATAAATCAACACAATACAATTTAGCCTTGTGAACAAGTTGGTTTCTAAACATCTTGCCGACAACGCACTAAATGCGAGGCTTCCGAGACATTTTGCGGACGGCAGGAACAACGATCGGGCGAGGAGGTGGGGATTCAGGGGGGATTTTCAAGGGGGGACGAAGGGGAGGAGAAACGCAATGCGTCCTTCCCCGTCACCCCTTGAACCGCCTTTAGAGGTGTTGGAGACCTTTGGCGGAGCAAAGGTCTCTGACGACCGACCAGCTATAAACAGAGATAGAAAACCAAGAAACATAACACACCATATCCATAAAATACGATATAATGGAAGTATCTCATATTTTTATTTTATAAGGTCTCCCCTCATGCCTGATGCGTCCCTCGATTTTTTAGAAAACCAAAATCTCCACGCCTTTTATCACGCTGATCACTGGACGGCGTCTTACGCCGGGAAAAAGGTACTCGTGACAGGAGCAGGCGGCTTTATACCGTCCCACCTCGTCGAAGCCCTCGTGCTGGCGGATGCTCACGTCACCGCCTTGGTCAAATACAACGGAGCAAGCGACATCGGCAACCTGCGTTACCTGCCTGAAGCCTTACGCCAAAACATCAACATCGTTTTTGGCGATGTCACCGATGCCTTTATGATGCACCGCCTCGTCAAATCGCAGGATCTCGTCTTTCATCTCGCCGCCCTCATCGGCATTCCCTATTCGTATTTGGCGCCACAGCACTATGTAAATACCAACATTCAAGGCACGCTCAACATCCTAGAGGCCTCTCGTGACAAGGATATTCCTGTGGTGCAAACCTCCACCAGCGAAACGTATGGTTCCGCCATTTATACACCGATCGATGAAAAGCATCCCTTGCAAGGGCAGTCGCCGTATTCTGCCACCAAAATCGGTGCGGATATGCTCGCTGAAAGCTATTTCAGAAGCTTTGAAACCCCTGTTTCCGTGATCCGCCCCTTCAATACCTTTGGACCTCGGCAATCGGCACGCGCCTTTATTCCCACCGTGATTC
Source organism: Vampirovibrionales bacterium (assembly GCA_947458095.1). Taxonomy (GTDB): domain Bacteria; phylum Cyanobacteriota; class Vampirovibrionia; order Vampirovibrionales; family JAJTHC01; genus JAJTHC01. The sequence continues at coordinate 6,367 of CANGYO010000042.1, forward strand.
AACAAGTGCTGTATAGCGATGCCGTGCGTGTGGGCAGTTTAGACCCCCAACGAGACCTTTCCCCTGTGTGGGACACGGTTCGGGGCTTCCTCGCCGTGGGAGCCAACCCGATTGCTCGTGGGGAAGTGATTAACATCGGCAATGGCAAGACGCAAAGCATGGGCGACGTGCTTCAGCATATTTTGCGATTAACCGACAAAGAAGGCTTGCCTGTTTTGGCGAATGAAGCGGTGAGGGTGCGTCCTGAAAAGAGCGAAGTGCAAGTGCTGTTGGGGGATACCAAAAAAGCGAAAACCCTCCTTGGGTGGGAGCCTAAGCTCACACTCGAAGAAGGGTTACGGCAGGCGATCGCCTTTAGCATAGCCCATCCGTCGCATCAAGGTACGGCAGGCTATGCGGTTTAGCTCATTGTCTTGAAAGTGTTTTTTATATTTCGATCGATAACTCCTTGCAAAGCGTCGATTTGTTTCTGATAGCTTAACTTTTGATCTTCCGTTTGAGCATTTTTTAATAAGGCGTTCAACTGCTGTAATCTAGCGTGTTGTGCTGTAATTCCAGTTGGTGCTTGCGGTAATGAAGGAGGTGTAGAAGCTTGTGGTACTTTAAATGACATAATTAAGGTTCTTTCTTATTGGTTACAGGGGGGGAAGTATTAAGGGGGATCGCTGTTTCTTCAGCTGTTTATATAAAGTCACACCACTTAACTAAATTGCCCTTTTGTTACATTCCGTAGGTTTTACTCCCTCTCCCTTAGGGAGAGGGTTGGGGTGAGGGATTCAGGATGCCCCATCAGAGCTGGTGTCCCTCCTCCTAGCCTCCTCCCTAAGGGAGGAGGAACAAGGCAAAAGTCTAAAACACACCGTCATGTTGAGTGCAACGAAACATCCCCCCCTATTTAGGCAGATCCTTCACATACGTTCAGGATGACGATTCCCCTTTTCGCCAAACGCCCCTACGTTGATGCCTTACGCTTCGTTCCCAAAGCCTTATTCAGCTTCTCCTGCTTTGCCCAAGACGCAGAGGCGTCTTTTAACGCCCGCTTAAACGCAGGATCCACAAAAGCAGGGGGCATATAACGTCGAATCCACGCCGTCGCCGTCTGCCGAGCCTTCGCATCATTCAGTAAAATATCCACCCCTGCCCCTTTATCAGGATACAAGCTCAAGGATTTCACTGCATCAGTAATACGAAAGAGCTTTTGCGAGTCCGCATAACTCATTTCTTCGCTTTGACTAGCAATATACAAAATCGGCACACGGCTATTCATCACCGAAAGAATGGGGCTGATTTTCTTACTTTCCAGCGTCGCACCAAGGCTCACCACGGCTTTTAAATGCACGTCCTTTTCGGCGGATCTCACCAATAAAGCGTTGGCACTAATGCCTTCAGCGATGATCGCCATTTTTTGAGGCACCACTTCCAAGGGAAACTTTTCCAGATCCAGTTCAGGGTGCTTGAAATAATGTTCCACCTGCTTAAAATCTTGAGCCATGTGCGTCCAATCAGGTGGATCAAAAATTCGCCACGATTTCACGCCGCCATAAGCCAAGCCTTCGCTAATGCCATGCCCTCGCACATCCAAAAGCAAGACGGCATAGCCTGCTTTGACCAAATCAGGCACCAAGAATTGTAAGCGTTTGCCTGAAGACGACAAACGATGCGTCAAAACCACCAAGGGATATCGATAGCTTGGCACAGGGCGAGCGGGCGGGGCTTTAGGCGTTGCGGATGCTTCCCCTTCTTCGCCTTCCCCTTCACCTTCTTCAGCACTGGCTTCCTCTTCGGGAGCTTCTTCTTCAGCCACGTCTTCGCCTTCTTCACCTTCGGCAGGCGGTGCCGCTTCAACAGGAGGCTTGGCTTTCAAGGCTTGCACTTCGCCATACGGACTATATAAATCCCCTTGCAAAACGAAGCCGTCTTCAGTCGTCCAGCTCAATCGGGTGGGGTGGTAGTCTTCGGCGAGCGTGTATCTTAAATGCGTTTCAACAGGCGGCGGCGGTGGAGGGGTTGGCTTTTTGGTTTCGCCTTCTTCACCTTCAGCTTCGCCGTCTTCACTTTCTTCGGCGTCCTCACCTTCAGCCTCTTCGTCTTCTTCTGTGCCTTCTTCTACAGGCGGTTTCGCCCCTGGTAAGTCGCATCCGCTTAAAAAGACAGGCACCGTCGAAGCAAGCAAGAGCAATAGAAGGACGCTATAAGGTCCTACGATAGAAGAAAAGGCTTTTAAGAAGGTGTCGAAACAATAGCGATTCATGGTGATTTTCCATGTTATCATAATGAATATAGTGTTATTCCTTCGACAAAATAAATGCCCCACCCCACCCCCACCCCACAAGTAGAGGAGTCTTACGTCTTGTCCTTCACCCATTCTTTGTGGAACGCCTTTAATCAACTGCCTGCATGGCTTTTGTTGAGTCTAGGAGCCTGCTTAGGAGCCTTCGCTCGCTACGGATTTACTCGCTTTTTTGCCCTTGAATGGCAAGGCATTTTGGGGATTAACTTGTTGGGATGCTTAGGCTTTGGCATCGGGCTAGGCTTGACGATCGCTTTGCCTGATCGGTTTGGCACGCCTGCGTTTCGACTCTTTTTTCTAACAGGGTGCATGGGAGCCATGACGACCTTTTCCAGCTATATGTTCAATGTGTATCAAGCCCTCACCACGACGAATCCTCCTGCGTGGGGGACGCTCATTTTGAATATCATCTTACAACATAGCGTAGGTCTGGCTTTACTGGCTTTGGGCGTGTGGATGGTGCCTAGACTATTATAGTATCCGTTATATAAAACGGTCTATGGTCTCTTCGTTGTCGCTCGGGTTCTCGATGTACTTATGGTCGTTCGTGTACACCTCACCCATCTGCGAGTCTAGGCTCATAGAATCCACCTAGTCGCTTTTCAATCGTTTAAATGGTATAAGCCTGTTTCTACCCTTACCTTAAAAAGCTAAACAAAGTCTGCGGTAAAATCCGAGCCATTACCCCTAGGCTTGACTGGTTAATCTGTTCTTGAAAACGTAAATCGGTCACCAGCTTGGGCATGTCGACATCTTGAAGGGTGCTATAGAGTTGAGCCGAAGAATCTTGACGGGTTTGGGTGCGGTCTTGTGTGGCATTGAGTTGATTTAAGGTGGAACCAATCGTGGCTTGGTTAGAAAGCAGGCTATTCATTTGGGTGGTGAGTAAGTCTAACTGCGTTCGAGTCGTTGTAGTATCCGCCGCTGCCAAGGCATTTTTGAGATCGATCATGGTTTTAAACACGCCTGCCGTGGTGTCACCTAGCAACGTGTCGCCTGTGACGTTTAAGGTCACGCTTGAGTTTTTGGCGACATCAATTTGTCGCTGAAAATTGCCTGTGGCTGGCGTACCTGCATAGGTCACGACATCGCCGACCCGTGTGTAAGGTACCGTATTGGTGATGGCACCTGCAAATAGCTGGATGTCGCCTTGTTTGAAGTTGCCCAATTGCACCAACTGATCGGTCAACAAGTTGACTTCTTTGGAAATCGACAACATTCCACTCGCCCCTGTGGTGACGTTCGATCCTTGTGTGGCGAGTTCTTTGGCTCGCTGTAGAATTTCCACCATCTGCGTCATGGCGGCATCCGTGGCTTTTAGTTCAGAAACGCCTGTGGCGATGTTTTTAATGTATTGTTCATCTTCATTCATGCTACGGGTGACACTTAAGAGTTGCGTTAAACCGAGTGGGTCATCGCTCGCACGAATGATTTTTTTGCCTAAGGATGCTTGTTCTTGAATTTTGTTCAACCGAACCTGTGATTGTTGTAACCACTGGTTGCTTTGTTGGGATTGGTAGCCTGTGGCGATACGTCCGATGCCTGCCATCATAATAGGTACTCTCTCTACATTGAAGGTCTCTCTATTGAGTAGCATGACAAATGGAGAGTGTGCTTTGCATCCACACAGCGATGTATATTGCTTTATCTTGTCTGATTGCAATACCAATTAAACGATTAAATGTCGTGTTGTCTCTTCGTTGTCGCTACGATTTTTTTGTTCTGTTATGTACGTCTGTGTACACGCCCTCACAAAAAAATCTAGGCTCCTAGAATAGCCTAACACGCTATTCACTCGTTTAAATGGTATAAGCTCTACAAAATAGGGATGGTCAACGTTTTCAAGACCAAGACAGGCGGAAGCTGGTAGCCCATTTCCCCAAATACGATAGACACCAAGGTATCGTAAGGATTGTCGCTCACCGTTTCAACCCGTGGTTGATTCCACAGAACCCGAAAACCTGCTTGAAAATCAAAACAGGGATCTTCACATGAAAAGTCGATGTGATTCGCATATTCCGCTGGCATGAAGGTAAAAATCTCCACATCTGGCGGATCGTAAGTACTAGGCATGGAAGAGCTTGAAATAATAACATAAGGCAAGGGCGTTGCTTTTTCGAAAGCTTCTCGAACAAAGGCATTTCGTGTTATGTGAACAGGTTGGGAACCAATACTATAGCGAATGACGGTGCGTTGATTTTCAAAGGCAATCCAATTATGATTGACTTTATCCCACGCAATACGCACCGCATTGTCGGCATCGGCCTTGAAATAGGTGGCAAACGTATTTAAGCTGGTGGATTGATGGATTTTCATACGAGTATTCCGCGTTTGTTCAATCGCCGAACGCAACAATTGAAGCACCGCCACTGAAATAATCGCCAATAAACCCAACGAAACAAACATTTCAATCAATGAAAACGCAAGATTTTTTCGTTTGAGGGGTGTCTTGAAAAAACGTCGCATTCAGAAATACCTTTAGGATCACACTTATTTTTTTGATTTTTAAAGGTATCGACGCTTTTCAAGAAAACTTTAAAGTTCCCTTTAGTAAATGAGTCCTGCTGAAACAGGGGCGTTTGCTCCTGTACAACTGGGTACATTGTTTGGTAAGCCGTGCCACTTTGCCCACCCCAACCACGCAAAACCCAAAGCTTCTTTGGCTTTATTGGGAATACCGTAATCTTCAGGGTAATATGCTTCAGGGAAATCTCCCAGTTCATGTGCTTGCCAATACGCACCAAACAAATTCATAAGCCCCTGATTATAGACCCCACCCCCACTAAAGACAATTTTGTCAACCTTGCCCACCTTCGGGATGATAAATTTCTTATAGGCAATCGCCATACTCGATGCAGTGACGTGTGTTAAAGTGGTGATGACATCTTCTTTAGAGCAATCTTTAGCATATTTAGCCACTAAAGAAAATAAAGATTTGTCACTAAAGTCGTCTCGACCTGTTGATTTTGGGAGGCTTTTGTCATAATAAGGTAAGCTCAAAATAGCCGTCATTAAAGGGCGAATCAAATTCCCTTGTCGAGCCACTTGAGCATCCTCATCAAACGGACGTCCAAAATACTCAAGCATCGCACGATCGATCCATAAATTAGCCAGCCCTGTGTCAAAGGCAAAAGGTTCTAAACCACTTTTAAAATCAGGCAACACCGTAACGTTACTAATGCCCCCTAAATTGTGTGCCACGACCGTTTTTTCAAGTTCTCTCAAAACCAAGGTATCGTAAAAAGAAAGGAGAGGTGCCCCCTGCCCACCGACAGCGATGTCTCCCCGTCGAAAGTCCGCAATCACACGCATGATCAACTTTTCAGCGAGACGAGACGCATCCCCCAGTTGAAGTGTTGCCATTTCACCGTCTTGATCTCGCTGATGAAAGACGGTTTGCCCATGCGTGCAGATGGCTTGCACCGTTTTTTTATCTATGTTCCATAGGTTTAAAGCGGTTTCAATCGCTTCAATGGATTGATCCGTCCATTTTTTTTCAAGGTAAAGTAAGTGTTTTAAAGGCACATTTTTTTTAGATTGCAACGCTAAAAAAATACTCTTTAAATCTTCAGAAAAAGGATGTTCATAATGACAAATGTTTTCTTCATACAAAGCTAAATTAACTAAATGTTTATTTAGCTTAGTCTGCTTGACGCCTATATCAACACAGACGACATCAACACTATCTAACGAAGTCCCTGTCATTACCCCCATAAAGCGAGTACTTTGGTTAGCAGAAAGGGTTGCCTTATAAGGAGTACAGGTGTTCTTGGGTGTGTTTAGGGACGCTAACAGGCAAGCGTTCCAATGTTCGTAAAAGGTGGATGATCCCACGTTCATTTGCCCTCATTAATGGATCAACTAAAATGGTTTTACAGCCCGCTCGTTGCCCCGACCACAAGTCCGTTAAGGGTCTGTCTCCAACAACGGCAACCGCTTCAGGCGGAAGTTTGAGCCAAGCTAAAGCTTGTTTAATCATGCGAGTGCTGGGCTTTTTAGCAGGCCCTAAAACTGGCACATCCAGCAGATGTTCCGCCTGTTTGAGATAGGCGACATCCTTATTATTACTTACGACGATAAAGGGAACCCCTCCTTCTTTCAGGCCTTCTAGCCATTTGGCGACATACGCTTGTAATTGTTGCGTATGCGGCGGCAATAGGGTGTTGTCTAAATCAAAAATAAGCCCCTTCACACCAATGGCTTCAAGGTGTTCAGGCTTCAATTGGGTCAAATCACTAAAGATATAGTCGGGTTTTAAAAACATCGTCATTTCCTTTAAGTATTATAGGAATCTGTGAAAGGGGAAATCGTCATTGCGAACGCATGTGAAGCAATCTGTTCGCCACTTGCGGATTCTCTACAGATTGCCACGCTACGCTTGCAATGACGATGTGTTTTAAACTTTCGCAAATATTTCTACACTTACTCAAAGCGATACGCCTTCCATAACTGTTCCCCAAAACGTTGCCAGTTTCGGGTTTCTGCCGTACGACGTGCCATCATTCTAGCACGCTTTGCTCGGTTTGTCTCGGCTTTAGCTAGCTTATACAAAACACTGGGCAATTTAGTGGGGCGTTCAGGGTTGAAAAAGAAACCCCCATCTTTCGCTAAAATCTCAAACGACAGGCATTTTGGGGCGACAATTGGCAGGGAATACGCCATCGCTTCTAAAATTGTGGGGTAAAATGCCTTGCCTGTCGGTGTCACACAAAAGGCGAGGGCTTTTGGGTAAAACATCGCCTTATTATAGGCTGTCGACGGCATTAACAGCACACGTTCCGCCACAAACGAATACAGCGGATGCCCCTTCACCACGGCTTCCACCGTCGAAAACGTGCCTGTGGTGTAAAAAATCATCAAGCGCCGCTTGCCTTGCTGACATACCGCTTTTCCGTTTTGCTTGATTAAATGGTACGCCAAACGTTCGATGCCTTCGCCTTCGCCGTCTTCAGGCTCGTATTGGTAAGCGTCTAGCAAAGCGATAAAGGCTAAACTTAGCGTACTTTTAAAATCTTCATGATCCGAATCTCTTAAAGAGACTATTAAATACTCGGAAGGCTTAATAGAATAACATTTATTTTCTTTATGGTCTGTTTCGTTGGACTTTTTTTCTTTATCTTCTTTAGTTATCTCTTCGTCTTCTTTAAAATCGACACCTTCCAAAGACGCTTCTTCGCCTTCTTGAAAGTGAAGCACCACCTCAATATCAGGATCATCTGCCAATTCGAGGAGTTCTTTAATATCGTCGCTTGACAAAGCAAGACTACTTTGCATGGCTTCAAACGCCGATTCTAGTGTATTTTCCAGTAATTCAACGGCTTCATCAGACGCCTTTTCGCTTGGTTCAGGCACTTTTTCAATCCACTGATGCCGCAAACACCACGACTGAAACGCCTTTTCAAGGCGTTCAGGTGCATCTTCAGAAGCCCCTTGAGCCAAACTCGCTGGCATTTCCATCAACCAACACGGCGGCGCCACCGTGATTTGATCGTCTTCTAAGTGAGGCAGGCTCTCCCTAAGGGTATCGGCGGTTTCAGCGTCCCACGTCACCAAGCGATGCCCCTCATTCACATAGCCAAGCTGTTGCTTTAAGAGGGCTTGCTTTTTCGCAAAATCCTGAATCGACGTGCCTGTTTCCGCCATATTCAAGAGCGATAAATCCGCCACGGTGATAATATCAATGGTGTCGGCGTGTTCGGCGGAAATCGGCAAGCCTAGGCTATGCACCAGCGTGCGATGCTCGTCGCTTTCCACAAAACGGTTCAATTCAAACAAGGTCGAGCGATGTTCTAAATAACGAGCCAGCGGATAGAGCTTGTCTCGCAGGTAGAAGGGGAGCTTTTCAACATCATTGTGCGGCGACGCTTCAAGGGCGTAAACCGCCTGCCAAATGCCTTTTGCCACTGGCGAATCGACGAGTATTTCGTCAAGGCGTAAATCTTGATGCCTCCACTGGCGGATGAGCTTGGGGTGAAGCTGAAGCAGGGTGACAAAGCCTTGCACCGTGCGGCTATTCCAGTAGACCTTGCCCATATTTTCAGGATGCTGGCTATAGCGTTCATGGATCCAGTTGAGTGAAATGAGCATGAGCCGCCAATCTTCACGACTCAACGTGCCTGTTTGCAGGGCAAACGGCAGGGCGGTGGCATCAAGCACGATGTGGGGTGTTGGGGATGTATACATCCTTTTATTATACGTTAGATATTTTAAAAGGTGTTATGACGCAATAGAATCAGTCTGATTTTTTGTCTCATGCCAAGATAGTATTAAAGGCATAAATTCGTCTTGTGTTATGCCCTCAAAAGCATTTTCGGCTTTAATTAAACGGATCAATTCTACTTTAACAGAGTTACGAACGTCATTATCCTCTGGTTTTTCTTTTATTTTTTCTAACATTTTCCATGGTTTTTCTTTAGAAGGTACCGTATCGATCGGAGCATGTTCAATTTCAAATGTATAGTTTGAAACCCTATGCCCAACTGTAACTTTATGCTCTTCTTTTAATGTTAATAAACAGTTAAAAATGCGTTCATTGGCACTCCAAGCTGGATTCTTTTTTGTACCTTCTTTAGTTAAGGGCGTATCTAAATCATGTAATACTGAAAAATCGACTTTAAAATGGGCTAAAATTTTAGCAATCGGAATAATCGTATCTTTACCGACGGCTCGAATAATTTTAAAATGCTCGTGATTTTGTTCCTTTAGTGCATCTTGAACGTCGTCCTCTTTTACAAGTTCTAAAAAAGATAGATGAGGATACAGAGAAATAGCGAAAATATTATGAGTGGCGTAAAAAGTGAGGAAATGGAGTGATTTTTCCTGAAATTGCCTCAATTATACCCCTGAAGTCCCTCTATATCGTCTATTTCCTAGAAAAAGGCACACTACCCCCTCGCCAAA
>CANGYO010000043.1 GCA_947458095.1 Vampirovibrionales bacterium
AGGATGAGAGGAAAACAACCTTCTTATTCACGAAGTGAATCTACCGCTTTAGGAAGGAGAGGTTGGGAGAGGAAACCAACGGTTTTCTTTCCCAAGAGAAAAAGTTTTAACTTTTTCGACCATGGGGGTGGATTTTAAGGAGGGGGAAAGAGAAGGAGAGCCGCAACAATTTCCTTCTCTTCCCCCCTCCTTAAACTGCCTTTAGAGGTGTCGGAGACCTTTGGCGGAGCAAAGGTCTCTGACGACCGACCAGCTAAAAAAGGAACAGAAAAATCCAAAAAACTAGAAATCCAAAACAACCAAAAGAAAGGAAAGATCATGGGAAGCAAACGCATTCACGTCCCGAGCCTCGACGGAGGCATGGACACCCAAGCAAGCCCGATCTTGCTGAAAAACAATCAACAACGCCTGCTTGAAAACTTGCATTGGCAACAAGCCACAGGCTGGTCAACCTTGAACATCGGTTATGAAGCCAAGAACAGCACACCCCTCAATAACGGAGCAGTTATTCAAAGCATCACCACCTTTCAAGATGTGTCTGGCTTGGATCAAACCCTCGTGCAGGCGGGCGACACGCTCTTTCATGTGAATCCGCTTATTGGCACGGTCACCAAAATACTGGGAACGACCTACAATAGCCCCAACCGATACGTTACGTTTTTAGGCTGGTGCTTTATTCTCAACAGTTCCGCCACGCCCAAACGCTGGAATGGCGTGAGCAATAGCTTTGAAAATATGGTGGGCTGGTCTTATACTGCTCCAGGGGAAACCGTCGGCAACCCTAGCTTGGGATGCGTGTACGCCAATCGCTTGGTACTTTCTGGCGATGCGACCCGTCCGAATACGATTTACTTGTCGGCTCTTGAAGATCCTGAAGACTTCACACCTACCAACTTGGAAGATTCGGCAGGCGCGATTCAAATCAGCCCAGGGGACGGTCAACGCATTACAGGCTTAATTCCCCTTTATGTGCCGTATTCCAACGAACACGTCTTGCTCGTTTTTAAAACCAAGAGCATCTACGCCTTGCGTGGGGCGGATGCGTCAAGCTTTCGGATTGAGTTGGTGTCGAACACGCTTGGCACGCAGTCGCCTCAAAGCCTTATGGCGGTGGGGCAGGATGTCTGGTTCTTGTCGAGTTCAGGCATCAATGCTTTGGGACCGAATACGCAGTTGGGGATTTTAGCGGTGGGGAGCCTGTCTTCTGAAATGCAGGGGCGGATTCCGTCGCTCAATCAAGCCCAACTCGACAAAGCCTTTGCCTTGCATGACCCCATTCAAAAAGAATTGTGGTGGTGCGTGCCAACAGGCAGTTCGACGGTGTGTAATGAGGTTTGGGTGCAAAACTATAGCCAAAGCCCCCACAAATGGAGCCTTCGTAAAGGGCTAAGCATGACGTGTGGGCATACACTGCCCTTGGGGCAATTGCTGACAGGCGACAGTCTAGGACGCTGGCACCAACAACGCAAAGGCAATAGCTATAACGGTTTAGACATCCCGTGGCGGTTGATTTCTTCCTCCTATTCATTGGGCGATTTCAACACGCAGTCACGACTCACCACCATTGACGTGTATTTGTCAAGAATTAGTCCCAACAATTTCGATGCCTATGGTTCGTGGGAAATGGGCTATGAAGGCGGTGACACGCTTGAACCTTCCGTCACATTAAGTGCAGGGGGCTTAGATATGTATGGCGCCGGGGTCTTTAACACCGCTCGTTTTGGATCACAAGCCAAGGGCATTGCACGGTTGTATCCCGAAGGGAGCGGTCGCTTATTTGAATTGACGTTAAGTGGGGTGATTCCCTCGCAACCCATTGCGATAACTGGGTACAGTTTAACTTACATTGAAGGAGGAGACAGCAATTTATGACCAATATTCAACGACTTAAAAGTGACACGATTCAAAACGGCTTGTTGATTAATGCCGATGATTTCAATGTGGAATTGGATCAACTGCTTAACAAGACGAATGAACTCGACGATGCCGTGTATCAAAACAAGACCTTTACTGGCAATAAAACCTTTAACGGCACCACCGCTTTTCAGCAGGATGTGACCGTTAACGGTAACTTGAACTTAAGTGGCAACCGTCAAATGATTCAATGGGCAGGCATTGAAACAGGGGCAAGCAAGCACATTTTTGAAGTGTCGCCGTCTTATCTACCCACCCCTTTGCCTGATGGTTACACGGTGTCGTTCAAAATCAACGAAACCCCTGACGCTTGGCAACCTTTGAGCGTAAAAATCGGGACGAATACCGCTTTACCGCTCTTGAAAAAAGGTGGACAACCTGTCGCAGGGCATACGGTCGTTCACGGCGAAACGATTACGGTGCAGAAAATAGAGTCCGCCTTTTACCAAGTCGGTGGAGCCACACTCCCCCTAGGCTACGTTCATGCGCCTGTGCCACAATATGTGTCTGCTCGGACGATTAGCGTCAATGGGGATGCGGTCGCTCGTAGTGCCAATACCCTGCGAGACCTTGCCGTTACAGGTAACAACACCGTAAGCTTGGATGTTTCTGGTGTGAACGGGCTTTCCCCAACCGCCACCTTGTCTCCCAATACATGGTATTACTTATATATGATCGACAGTGGTACGAGCGTTTCAGGCGGATACCTCTTGCATAATGCTCAAGGCGTGCAGACCTTTACGATTGCAACCGTGGTCTATCACGCTCGGCAATTGGCTTTGGCGATTAAAACCGATGCCAGCAGTAACATCTTGCCGTTTACCTTAACCCAATGGGCAGGGCGTTCTTCCACCTTACGCTATACCACGGATATGTTCATCAATAGCTTTGGATTAGTCGGCACAACGACGCTTGTTGGTTATATTACCAGCCCCACTTTCGTGGCGACATCGCTGACTGCCTTTGTGCCGCCGCTTTCAACAAATGCGATGCTTTGGGTCTATTCACGAGGGACAGGCACGTTTTATTTGAGAACCACAGGCACAAGCCAAGAAACACGGCTGTACGCATTAGGGGGAGCCACCGTTTTAGTCCCTCAAGTTACCACTAATACGTCTCAATCCCTTGATTTGAGGATCGATGCCGCTGGTTTTGACGTCGCCGTTTCAGGCTTCATCTTCAACGTTTAAAGGTTTTATTCCCTCTCCTTGAGGAGAGGGCTAGGGAGAGGGGGGGATCTTGAAAACCCTTCTTTACATCTACTCCCCACCCCACCATAGTCGAAAAAGTAAAACTTTTTCTCTTGGGAAAGAAAACCGTTGGTTTCCTCTCCCAACCTCTCCTTCCTAAAGGGGAAGATTCACTTCGTGAATGAGAAAGGTTGTTTTCCTCCCCTTAAAGGGGAGGGAGTAAAGCCACTTATAAAGAACACAAAGAAAGGATACTTTAAACCATGACTCTTTATGCCGTGACGGATTTAGAAGGCAACACCTACAAGGCGTGGCGAATGATCGAAGAAGGCTGGGAAATCACACCGAATGAACGCATTGTGACAAGCTTGGAAGGCTTGAGCGAATGGCAGGCTCCGCCTCCGCCGAAGTCGGCTCAAGGCATATTGCTAGAAATGCGTCAACTTTTTAGAGGGCAAGCTTTACCTGTGCAGTACGAATTTCGCCAAGTCGTCGCCGAAGTGCAGGCGGCGGCGGAAAGCGAGAATCTCGCCTTGATGCGGTACATCATCGAGCAAATGGACTTCAGCCATGCCAAAACCATTACCCCTACGCAAGGCGAAGGCTTTCGCACCTTGTTTTTAAACTGCTTTGCGTAAGGAGGCGTCTTGATATTTCAAAGGGACAGATGAAAATCTGTCCTTTTTTCTTTAGAAGACTCTGCGAAAGTCTAAAAAGCTTTTTACTCCCTCCCCTTTAAGGGGAGGGCTGGGGTGGGGAGTAGATGTAAACACTGGTTTTTGGACATACCCCCACTCTCGTGAACCTCGCTCCTCAAGGAGAGGGAACAGGACTTTTGCAGAGCTTTCTATAGAAAGCTCTGCAAAGTAAGAATCGTCATGGCGAGCGTAGCGTGGCAATCGGTCAAGACCCCGCAGGTGGGGGAAGAGATTGCTTCGTTTCATTCGCAATGACGGTGATTATTTTAGGCGTTTAGTCCATAATTTTTCGCTTGCATTTAAAAATTGATGATATATATTGAATAGTATCGCTTCAAAGAAGCGGGCATTTCTCACCATAACGACAATAAATAAGGAAAAGAATATGACTTTTGGTACAGTACTTAGAAATACAATTTTTGGATTAGGTTTTATGGTTTCGCAGACTGCTCTACCTGTAAATGCTGTTGAAAGAGTAGAATCTCCTGTTCAAAGGCTCATAGCTCCCACTGAACTAATTACATCTGCTACTTGTCAAGCTATTACTCCCAATGGGTAAGTTATTGCCGAGAAACGCTTACCTGTACAAACGATCCTTAGTAATCTAGATCAAGCTATAATAAGCTGTTATAGATTCGTTAGGGGACAAGCACTCGACACTTCTAAAGATGGGGCTACTCTAAACGGTATAGAAGCAAACATCGTTTTTGACGAAGTACCTACGACATTACAACAAAGAAATAAAATGTTTAGAGATTGGCAAGTACCGAACAAGTACTAGATACGAGTTTCATTTTTTAAGCCTCCCCTGCTTTCGTCGAAACGAAGGGGAGGCTCGTTTCACCGCTTTTCTTGACTTTTCGTGGATTTTCGCTACAATAGAACTATTATAATGATACTATTATGGCGAAACTGCTTTAATCGTTGATAGAATCAGGAACCCTCTTCATGATTCAGGGGTCACCTTCTGAAGATGCCTATAACGCCAACTCGCCTGCTCCCCTCTCTGAAGCAGATGCCCTTTTGGCGGATGTTCAACACCTGCTCCCCGCGTGGTTGCCCATGTTGGAACGCTTGCAAAGTGACGAAATCCCCCTCGCACAAAAGTTGGATACCTTAAAACGCATCAAGCCCCATACCCAAGGCACGTCAGGCTTTCAAGTTCTGCCCCAATTGGTGAAGCTCTTGCGTACGTCGCAGGATGTTGCCTTGGTTCATGCCTTGATCAAGCTACTGGGTGACGTGAAAGCCTTTTGCTTGCATGACACGCTGGTGGATATTGCACTGGCGACAGGCATTGCCCTCTTTGAAAAGGCGGCCAATTACCGTGCCTTTGTTGAAGAAGAAACCGTCTTAAAATTGCGATGCACCAGCATTCGTTTGTTGGGCTTGCTCAACAATCAAACGGCGATTATTCCGTTAATGGGAATCTTGAACGACAATCAGGCGAACTATCGGGTGCGTTTAGAAGCCGCTGAATCCTTAGGACGCTTGAAAAATCCCAATGCGGTGCAACCCCTGTTGCGTGTGCTGAAAGACGATCAGGAATCGTCGATGTACTTGCAAGAATCAGCGGTGAAAGCCTTGGGTTTACTGGGCGATATTCGGGCGTTAAGTCCTCTGCTGGATTTGTTTGAATCCAAAAAAGGCGTGCGGGAAAAGTGCCAGTTTCTCATTGAACGCATTTTAGATTCAGTGGGTCAGCTCGCCAAAGAAGACGGCTTGTCTCAAAGCGAGCGAAATCGAGCGTTAAACGGTATTTTAAGTGCGGTGAACGATCCTGCAAATGCCATTCGGCTCGCAGCGGTGGAAGCCTTAAGTGCCATTGGGGACTTGTCTCATTTGAAGGTTCTGCACAAACGGTTGTTTGATGAAAATATGGAAGTGGCTCATGCGGCATTGACGGGCGTGTATCGCATTGGGGGTATGCCCGCCTTAAAAGGTTTGTTAGACATTGAAGAATTGCCCCGCTTTTTGCGTGAAGAGATCTTGGATTTCTTGCTACTGGAAGCCGAAGATGAGGAAGAAGAAGAGCTTTAGAAAGTCAGGTCGTTTCCTTCATTTTTGAGCTATAATAAAAGGCATCGTCGTTGAAGGAAAGTCCCCCATGCTAGATTCAATCCCCCCCCATATCAAGTCACTGATCATCATCGGCGGAGGCCCCGCAGGCTATATCGCCGCCATTCGCTTGGCTCAACGGGGCTTTTCGCTCACGCTGATTGAATCTACCCATGTGGGAGGCACCTGCTTAAATTGGGGGTGCATCTCCTCAAAAGGCTTGATCCACGCCAGTAATGATTACTATAAAATAAGCTCAAAATCCTTACTCTCACCAGGGATTCAAGTGGACAAGGTGTCCCTAGATTGGTCAAAATTGTCGGCTCACTTAGAGCAGGATGTTCAGCATCTGCGAAACGGCATTGAAGGACGCCTAAAACGTCTTAAAGTCACTGTAATCAAAGGAAATGCCCACTTTGTTTCACCCACTTCGCTAGAAGTACATCTCGCAGAAGGAGGCTCAAAAGTCCTGCAAGCGGATGCTTTTGTCATCGCGACAGGGGCGGAAACCCTTGTGCCTAAAGTCTTTCAAGGCTTAAATTCGCCATACGCTCTTTCGGTGAAAGAAATTTTCAAGATCCCTGAACTACCCAAACGCTTAGGCATTGTGGGGGCTGGTGTCATTGGTTTGGAACTCGCTCAAGCCTTCCAACGCTTGGGGGTTGAAGTCCATGTATTAGATCGTTTAAGTGGTATTTTACCGCAGTATGACCCTAAATTGGTGGCGATTTTACAGGAAAAATTGCAAAAAGAAGGCATCACCTTTCATTTTAATGCCGATATTACCGCTGCGGTGGTTGATGCCCCTAAAAACAAGGTCACTTTAAAAATCAGCTCTTTACTTAATCCTGAAGAGCAGAAAACCTTAGATGTGGAACGCCTTTTAGTGGCTCCCGGTCGCCGAGCCAATACGCAGGGCTTGGCTCTTGAAAACGCAGGGGTGGACGTGCATCCGCAATCAGGTGGCATTGTCATCAATGACGCCTTACAGAGCAGTCAACCGCATATTTTCGCCATTGGTGATGTCACGCATGGGCATCCGCAATTGGCGCATGTGGCGTCGCATCACGGTATTGTGCTGGCGGAAACCTTGGCAGGCAAGCAAAACGGACTCGATGCTCTGACGCAAGTCCCTGCCATCGTCTATACCCAACCTGAACTGGCACGAGTCGGGCTTTCGCTGGAAGAGGCGAATTTAAAGGGATACACCGCCAAGCTCACCCGCTTACCGTTTGCCGCCTTAGGGCGAGCCACCATTGATTCGACGACAGAAGGGCAAGCCCTTATTGTGGTGGATGACGCCACGGGAGCCATTTTAGGGGCGGAGATTTTGAGTCCTTATGCGGATGCCTTAATCTCGCAGATGCTTCAAGCCATCGAACTTGGTGCGACGGTGGAAGATGTGGCACTCACTGTGCATCCGCACCCGAGCTTGTCTGAAGCGTGGTTGGAAGTGGCGGAACGCCATTTGGGGCATGGGATTCATATCGATTAGATTTTTGGATTTCTATAGTGTTCGATAGATGAAACAGGCTATGAGGCTCCTCGTCTAGCCTACTGTACGGAAAACTCTTTATACCAATTCACAGTTTGAATAGCGTCTGGCGTCTTCGTTGTCGCTACGATTCTCGATGTGCTTATGTAAGTGTATGTACACCTCACACATCTGCGAGTCTAGGCTCCTAGAATACACCTATACGCTATTCAAACTGTGAATTGGTATTAAACACTATAGCAAGGTTTTCCAACGCCTTGTGGCAAGCCAAACAACGGCAGTTGTGCTGTCGTTTCAGGGTTAATCCCACAGACTTGGCTAAAGCGACAATACTTGTCAGGGCAAGCGGACGGCAAGGCAAAGCGTTTTTCTGCCAAAATACGAGTCAGCACCTGCTTTAACAGACCTTCGGTTTCGGCGATATAGTCGGCATCAATCGCTACGGTATAGACCTTGACCGCTGGCTGGCGATTCGTTCGCACGTCGACATAATAGAAGTGCATCCCCAAGGACGCTTCCACGCCTAAGGCGTTTCGCATTTGCCAAATGGCGTAGCTGTACAGGCGGGTTTGCCACGCCGTGGCATAATCATGAGGCACGGCGGTGCCTGTCTTCCAGTCAATAATGGCGAGCGTCCCGTTGTAGAGGCTGAGACGGTCGATTCGACCTGTTAACGTGATATGTGGAAAACCCTCCACTTGAAAGGGTAGGTAAAAGGCATATTCACTCGCCACAACAGGGGCTTTCGCTAGCGGATGTTCCACCAAGGCATCAAAGTGAGCGAGGATATTCGGCTTGAGTCCCACTCGTAGATGCTTAGTAGGCATACCCTTGGCGTTTAGATCCATGAGGGCATGGACGGCTTTGCCTAGCTCGAAATTGCTTTCGTCGCTTAGCCAGCGTTGTTTTAGAACGGTTTTATAGTAAAACTGGGCATGGCATTTGTCCCATTCCTTGAGCTGGTTCACCGAAACAAACCAAGGATTTTCGGCGGTAGGGATTAAGGGTTGAACTGTTTTTATTGTCATAGCATTGTTTCAGTGTGTATCAATAAGGCAATTTTAAAAAAAGATAACTTTATTATAGCACCAAGAACAGGCAAAGTATCACATCTTGGCAAACGAAAGAAAAGAGAAGAGAAATAAACAATGAAATTACCACCTCTTGGTCCTAAGCAATTTCCGCAGATGCTATTACCGACTAAGCAATTTCCGCAAACTCAACCTCAGCCTCTGCCATTCTTCCCGCCTACACCATCCTCTTCAACTGCTGCTGATTTACACCTGCAAAGACAGCGGGAAGCAGCTCAAAGGTTTGGGATTCAACAATCAAAAGACAAAATAGATGTTACCATGAGTCCTTCTGCTCAAGCACTTAGCAGACTCACACCAAAACAGGCAATTACTCAGGGGCTTGCTATTCAACAATCAAGCCCACCAAACTTGGGTTTTTCACAGGTCTCGCTGACTTACAAGCTCTGTTAAACTTGCGTGGATAAACCCAACACTTCAATCCCCAAACGCCTAGCGACTGGGGATTTTTGTCGTTATAGCCGTCTTTAGCGTTTTCTGTAATAGGCTAGACGAGGCGCCTAGATTATTTTGTGAGGGCGTGTCGTGTATGGCATTTTCACATTCCTTGATTCTTCAGGACACTTGTGCTAAGGTCATAATGCCAGTTATAGTATCCGTTAGATAAAACGGTCTATGGTCTCTTCGTTGTCGCACCGATTTTTTTGTTTGGTTATGTAGCTCGCTCTACACGCCCGCACAAAAAAATCTAGGCTCCTAGAATAGCCTCATAGCCTGTTTCATCTATCGAATACTATAAATAGTGTAAGGCTTTTTATAGTGTTATGTATAAGAGGGCATTAGCTTGTTCAAAACAGGGATTATTCTGTATCAATCTGAACTTTTCTTATTGAAAAAAAGCTTGGATGTACTCACGATTTTGGACGACCTTTCTCTATCGCTCAAAACGGCGTTTCGGAATCATTCGCCAAGCTTCGTTCAGAGGTTCTAAATGAAAATATCTATTATCATGGCAAGCTACAATTATGAAGACTACATAAAAGAAGCGATTGAATCGGTTTTGATACAAACGTATCAAGACTGGGAACTCATTATTGTAGATGATGGCTCGTCAGATAATTCACGCCAAGTCATACAATCTTATTGTAATCAAGATGCCCGCATTCGCCTTTGTACGCATGTAGGTAATCAAAACAAAGGGCTTGCTGCAACGATTCAGTTGGGTATTTCTAAAGCAAATGCGGAGTATCTTGCTTTTTTGGAAAGTGATGATAGGTGGTTAGAAAATTGCTTAACGCAACGTGCAGAACTACTAAGGCAAGATCCTAAGCTCTCTTTTTTATTTAATGAAATTGAACCCTTTGGCGATTCAGAAAGTGTGAAAGAGATTTTAAAGTACCAAAAAGAACGTCATACAATTCTTGCCGAATGGACTTGGCCTACTTCTGTGGTGCTACCCTTTTTTCTTATGAATATCGTACCTACGTTTTCATGCGTAACGATTAAGAAATCGGTTTTAAATACATGTAATTTCAATACCCCCATTGCCCCATGGCTAGATTGGTGGCTTTACTTCCAACTTGCACTAACAAATGATTTTTACTTTTTAGATACAGTATTGACCCAATGGAGACGACATCCTCGCAGTTATATCGCACAATCACGCACCAAAACAAGCTTGCAAGAAAAACGATTTTTTAAAGCGTTATTGTCATTGCTTAAGCAGTCGGACGCTAGCACCTTTAAAAAAGTGATGGCGTCTTTATTAACCAATCGTAGAGCTGAAAAATTTTTCAGAGGTTTATTCAGAAAAATGATCCGCTCTCAATTCGGATCAGATCGTAAATCGTCACAGGGTTCTATAATGACAAGCAAATGGCAATTTTTGGGTCTGCCACTGTTGAAGATACGAGACAGTACCGATTGCATTCGTGTTTTTGTTTTTGGCATTCGTTTCTTTAAATATAGGACGCCTTTACAAAACTTAGTGCTGAACTTCAAAAACGCCAACCGCCTAAACTGCTTAGCCTTTGATGAGGCAATCGCTCAAGAAGCTCAACGGTTTTCGATACCCCCTTCCCTGCCTGCCTTGTCTGAAACAAAAGACAACCAAATCCTTTTTCTTGCTTCTGAATTTTATGAGTCGGGGGGGCATTCTAAGTGTGTGTTGAATTTGGTGAAATTGTTGCAGGGGAACTACAACTCTCACGTTTTTTTGACACGCCTTCACAATACGCAGCAAAAGGCCCCTATTCTGCTTGAACACCTCAAGCCGTGGGCTTCCGTCGAAGGGGCGAACTTGGGCTTTTTCGACGTTCAAAAACAGATTCAATCGGCGTTTGAACGCATTGTACAAGTCGCCCCCAAGGTCGTCTTCGTCTTTGCTCATATGGATGATGTCTTTTCTACCCTGTTATTGGCACTGATTAAAGAACATACGCCCATTAAAATCATCTACTTTAATCACGGGTCTCATTTTCCAGCACTGGGTTTTGCCTTTGCAGATTTAGTGCTGGAAGGCATGCCCACCACGCACTATGTGACCAAGCATTTTAGAGGCATCGATAAATGCCACGTCGTGGGTTTGCCCGATCAAGCAAAAGAAGAGATTGTCTACATTTCTGACGAAGAAAAAGCTAGCCTTCGTCAATCACTGGGACTAGCACCTCACCATCGATTGCTGATGAGTGCTGGTGCGAGCTATAAGTTTTTTGACGGCGAGACCTCCCCCTATTTCAAGATGCTCAATGAGATGCTTTCGCAAGATGAACATAGTCACTGGGTGATCTTTTCTGAATTTAATAAAGCAGAACACGCCATCATTAAACAGCATGTAGACGCTAAAAACCGAAATCGTCTAAAAATACGCCCCTTTACGCCAGCGTATCGGGCGTATTTTCAAGCCTGCGATGTCTATGTAGACAGCTTCCCCGTGAGTGGGGCGTTAATGCAGGTGGAACTCATGGGGCTAAAAGTGCCAACCGTGGTCAAAATCAATCGTGATAATGCGTTGTGGTCGTTTCATGAGTATTTTGATCCGAGTTATCCCTATTTGTGTGAAACCGTAGACGAGATGAAAGTGGGGATTTTAGAGTTGTTGTATCACCCTGAAAAACGCCAAGTGGCGATGGAACAAAACTTTCAGCACTACTTAAGCCATTATGAAGCGGAGGCGGTGCGTCAAAAATACAAGGCGTTGATTGACGGCAGTAACCGTTTAAGCGACTTTTATGATACATTAGACGAGTCGTTAATCTATCAATTTAAGGATTTACAGGTATGAAAATCAGCATTTTAACAGACCAAAAAAGTTGGTTTAACAGATATGTTGATGAATTAAAACACCTTTTAAAAGAGAGAGGACATGATGTTGACATTATTCATGATGCCCACAACATAACGACTGGAGACGTCTGTTTTTTGCTGGGCGTTTATTCTTTAGTCAAGCAGGACATTCTGTCTCGAAATCATCATAACTTAGTGATTCACGCCTCCGATTTACCTTTAGGTAAAGGGTGGGCTCCACTTGCATGGCAAGTTCTTGAAGGAAAGAATGAAATCCCTGTATGTTTATTTGAAGCAACTGAACAAGTTGATGCAGGGGACATTTATGTCAAAAGTTTCATTAAGCTAGAAGGTCATGAGCTTTGTGATGAAATTCGATTCAAACAAGCTCAAAATATGATTGAACTATGCTTTAAATTTGTAGATGACTATCCACAAATTCTTCAGCGTGCCATATCACAGACTGGGGAAGAAACGTTTTATCCAAGAAGAACGTTGGATTCGAGTGAGTTAGATATAAACAAATCTATTAAAGAGCAATTTAACCTGTTAAGAGTTGTAGACAATAATGATTACCCCGCTTTTTTTTATCATGAAGGTTATAAATATACTTTAAAAATAGAGAAATCTAAATGAAACGCCTCAAATGTTCTTAGGTGTCCAAATAATTATGCTTCCTTACAATAATGTGGAAGTATTGTAAAGCAGACGTCAACGCACTAAATGCGAGGCTTCCGAGACATTTTGCGGACGTCGTGCAAGGGAATGATGCGAGGAGGTGGGGATTCAGGGGGGATTTTCAAGGGGGGACGAAGGGGAGGAGAAACGCAATACGTCCTTCCCCGTCCCCCCTTGAAAGCATTTAGAGGTGTCGGAGAACCTTTGTGCGAGCAAAGGTCTCTGACAACACCAGCTATAAAGGGGAACCAAAACCCATTCTCCAGCATCAAACTTGTACAGAAGTATATTCTATAATTTAGCATAAATACTCAAAAAAATAAAAATACTCTAATCTAAAGATAGACTTGCCTATTCAATAGCCCTTGTAGTATAATCAACTGTGTAGTAAAATATGTGGGGATGCACGATGACTGTTGCACTTTACCCAGGCAGTTTTGATCCCGTCACAAAAGGTCATGAAGACTTGATTCGTCGCGGTGCTAGCCTGTTTGACTCACTCATCATCGCTGTGGCACATAATCCTGCAAAGCCCAATAGTTTATTCACCCCCGAAGTCCGTATGATCATGCTAAATGAAAGTATCGTCAAAATGGGACTTCAAAACGTCACGGTGACGTCTTTTACAGGACTGACCGTGCATTTTGCCAAATCGGTTGGTGCAGATTGTTTGATTCGAGGTTTGAGAGTGATTTCCGACTTTGAATACGAATGTTCCATGTACCAAGCCAATGCCAAAATTAACCCCCACTTGGATACCTTCTTTATGATGCCTTCGCTCGAATTTCAGTTTTTGTCGTCTCGCTTGGTGCGGGAACTCGCCAGCCATCATGAACCTGTCGGTACCTACGTTTCCCCCCATGTCGCCAAGGCGTTGAAAGATATTTACCACACTTAAACAATTGAATCGCAAAACATCGTTTAAAGCTTTTGAAAGGAGATAATTTAAATGAGCAACTTTATTAAAATTTTAGACCACATGGAAGATCTCCTTTTAGGTAGCCCTACCATTCCCCTGACGCCGTGGGTGATGGTCAATGCCGATAAGCTTCTGCCCTTGATGGACCGTTTGCGTGAGCATTTGCCTCAAGCCATTCAAGACGCTCAAGACATGATGAACGATCAAAATATCTTAATAGAACAGGCTCGTCAACAAGCCATTGCCTTGCTTCAAAATGCGGAAAAAGAAAAGCAACAAATCTTATCGGAAGCATCTTTAATGCAAGCGATTCAAGAAGAAGCCCAGCGTATTCGTTCGCAAATGATCGCTGAACTCAATACCCTAAAGCAAGATACACTCGCGGAATGCGAAAGCTTGCGTCACACGGCTCAAGAAGAAGCGACCATGATTCGTTATTCGGCGAAAACCTATGCCGCTGAACTTTTAAGCACCATGGAAACACGCTTGGGGGACTTGCATGAGCAAGTGCGTTTGGGGGCTTCCCAACTCAATGAAGAACGGGCGAACGTGCCTGTGCAACAACGCTTATTGGCTCAACAGAATGTGGCGAATCGGCATCCTCAAGTGAGCCGTCCTGCGGTGAAGCGTCAGCCACGTCCGAAAGTGGCGAGCCAGCAACTGCCGTTGATGTCTCAACAAAGCAGTCAAGAAGAGCAGATCGAAATGGCGATGAATCTCATTCAACAGGGCAATAGTCGTCGTTAATTCTTGCCCTCGCCTTTCTTTACTTTTGAACGAACCCCTGTATTGTTCAGATGCCCAATGTCGTATCTAAAACGACTGTGCAAACTTCTAGCATGCTCTTCCATTTTAGTTTTAAAAATGGGATCCTTCATAATTTCATGTCCCCCTCGCCTGATTTCTTCCATGGCACGGTTGACCAAGGTGCGGATCAAGTTCTTGGGTAAGAAACGTACCCGATACGTTTCTTTACAGATCACTAAAATGATCTCCGCCAAGCGAGGGTTATTCGGCAAGAAGGAACGGCACATGGCAGCAGCATCAACGGGCATGAGAGGAATCCTTGTGTTGAGTGGGTTTCGTCATTGCGAGCGTAGCGTGGCAATATGTAAAGACTCTGCAGGTGGGGAGCAGATTGCCACGCTACGCTCGCAATGACGGTATGTTTTGAGACTTTCATAGAGTCTTCTACATCTGTTTCGGACGTTCACGCCTAAAGCTACAATAGGTCGTCACCTTTTGTTACAAAAGTATGTAAAACAAAACAGAGCGCTCGTGAAAGCACCCTGTTGAGTTAATTAAAATTAAAATTCAAGCCTAGCTAAACCAAGTGGTTGAACTGTTGGCATTACCAGCACTACTTGGAGCAATAACCGTAACATCTGTTTCTGAAACAGTGACATAAGTGGCATTAGCATTGAAAGGAGATACTGCAGCCGTTGCACCTGCTTGGTAAGCGTCATCTGCTGCCCAGATACGACCGTCTCCACCTAGGTAAACCGTGATAGGGCCATTGGCGTTTGTATCCGTTGCACCGCTTGTGTCCGAACCATCAGGATCGATCGTAAAACCGATAACACCCGCTCTACCAGCAGCACCAGGCACAAAGCTATCTGCTGGAACATAGGCAATTTGGGCGGCATTCTGTAAAACAATACTGGCTGTCGTACCGTTTGTAGCAGTACCTTGACCATTACCACCTGTGCCTACTCGTGCATAGTTCATGGTATTAATCAGCTCTTGCGCCGTCGTCGCACGAGGCACGTTACCATTGTTGTTCGAACGAATGACTTGATAAGCTTCAGAAATCATACCGAAGGCTTCACGACCAATGGCACGTGAACTGGATTCACCCACCGCGGTCAATACTTTAGGAATGGCAAAAGCGGCAATTAAGCCCAAAACTGCCAAAGAAACGAGTAATTCTGAAAGGGTAAAACCCTGAAGTGAACGATTGTTCATAGATTCCTCCAATTAAGGTAATAATTAAATAACACACACACAATAACATCACAAAACGCTTGACTGTTAAGATAAACGTTTGTTGATTTTACTTTCGACAGCATGTTCCAATAGCTTTAGTCCAAAATACACTTCGTTACATTTGACATAAATCCACCTGAACACTCACATTATTATGCCACACGAAGGCGTCTTCAAAAGCCGTTTCGCTGAATTTCCCTTATTTGGTGGAGACAACACTACCTAAGCATTTTCATGGCATTGTACAATGCGGATGCTTGCTCGTCATGTTCTTTTGGCAGTACAGGCATTAAACGCAA
>CANGYO010000044.1 GCA_947458095.1 Vampirovibrionales bacterium
ATTCAATGGATTAAGTGACCAAACGTTCTATTTGCATTTGAAAGAATGTGAGTGGCGATTTAATTTGAGATCTCAAAATATCTATGCTATTCTGTTAAAGGAATTGAGGAAAAATCCTCTCTAAAGTTTACCAGACCCTTAATTAATACCATTTAAACAAATAAATAGCGTCTGGCGTCTTCGTTGTTGCTCGGGTTCTCGATGTGCTTATGGTCGTTTATGTACACTTCACACATCTGCGATTCTAGGCTCCTAGAATCCACCTAGTCGCTTTTCAATCGTTTAAATGGTATAAATAAACCATATGTTGTCTCTTCGTTGTCGCACGGGTTTTTTTGTTTGGTTATGTAGGTCTAACTACACCCCCGCACAAAAAATCTAAGCTCCTAGAATAGCCTAACGTCTGCTTAATTCTTTAAAACACTATATACTTAAACAAGTCTTTTGAAGAGAGGTCACCAATGTTTTGGTTTTGCTCAAAACACCATAAATTAGCTCAAGGGCTGGCTTTTATTGTGTTGCTTGGTATGGGTGTTTCGACTGGCTTGCTGGGTCGTGCTGAGTTTAGACCTTCACGCCTCAATCCCTTTCGCATTGAATCCTCCGCATCGCCAAGTTTACAAACGCAGGTCTTACCGAAAACGCCTGAAGAACATTGGAAGGCACTGGGCGTGGATGCCTTGCCTGCCTTAAGCGAAGACAAAGAACGCCAGATTCGCCAAGAAATGTTCGCATGGGTACCCACTGAACTCAAAACCCTGATGCAAACCGCACTGGCTCAAAATCAGACGCTGGCGATGGCTCAAGAACGCTTAAAACAAGCCGTTTCCTTAAGAAGAATGCAATTGGCGAAAGAACTCCCTGAACTTAATTTAGAACCAGCAATTACTCGGCAAAAGTATTCTCAAAATCAATTTATTTTCGGATCCAATTTTGGGGGTTTGCCTGCCTTTAATACCTATAACGTCCCACTTACGGCGAGCTATGAAGTCGACATTTGGCGGATCAATCGGGATACGACGAAAACTTACGATATTGCGATACAACGGCAAGCCTTGCAACTCGAACGTTTGAAAGAAGCCTTGATTGCAGAAGTGGCGAGCAATTACATTAGTTTCTTAGAAGCCAAACGTCTAAAAGCCCTGCAAGAAAAACGTCTTGAGGTCTTGCATCAAGATTCGTTTCGTCAACGCACGATGGTTGAACAGGGCTTTGTGGATGTGCAAAGCTTGCAAAGTAGGCAAGGGCTTATTTTCGCCGCCAATGCCGATTTGGCGTTTTTAAATGCTCGGGTGGCTTTGTTCGAAAATATGCTACACACCTTAGAAGGCGACGCCCCTACTGTCGCCGAACCGTTTAAGTTCCAACGCAATTTAATGGAAATCACCCCTCCCCTTCAAGTTGATGCAGGCTTGCCGAGTGAGCTGATTCAAAGTCGTCCTGATCTGCAAGCGGCGGAAGCGTTTTTGCGTCAAAAGGATATTGAAGTCAGTATTGCCAAACGCATGATACTGCCTCGTATTAAGCTAGAATCGAGTGTGGGCTTTATTGCAGTCCATTTAAAGGATTGGCTGAACTGGGAAAGTCTCGCTTATAGCGTCGCAACATCGTTGGTGCAGCCCGTCTTTCGTGGGGGAGCCATTAAAGCAGGGCTAAAACTCAAGCAAAGTGAAGCCTTAGAAGCTTTACAGATGTATCATCAAACCGTGGTTTCGGCGTTAAGCGATGTTGAAAATGCCTTGGTGCTTCGGCAAGCCTCTAAGCAACAGGCTCAAGATTTGGAAACGGCGGTGCATGTGCTTCAACATAAATGGCAATTGGAACAAAACAAAATTGCGGTGGGCTATATGCATCCTTCTGAAACTTTAGGCACGCAAGTCGAAGCACTCAATGCAGAAGTCGCCTTGACGCAAGTTCGTGCCAAGCAACTCATCGATGAAATTTCCTTACTTAAAGCACTAGGAGCTGGACGGTACTTATTATGATATGGATTCAAAATAAAAAATCTTTACTTTTAACAAGCCTGCTGATGCTTGCGTTTATAATGCCGATGCAAGGCTGTTTTAATCAAACAGAAGCCCCTGCTCCAGCCCCTCGTTTGCCTGTTGAAGTGGAACCGCTTAAACAAGAAGCCTTGGAGATAACGCATACCTTTATGGGGGAACTTGAAAATCGTTCGGCGATTGAAATCAAGCCTCGTATTCAAGGTTATATTGAAAAAATCTATGTCGAAGCAGGTGACACCGTTCAAAAAGGTCAGCTCCTGTTGACTTTGGATGCTCACAAGCAAGAATCCACACTAAAAAGCTTGCAGGCTCAAACGCAAAGTTCTCAAGCCCAAGTCCAAACCGCTACTTTGCAATTAAAGGCATACAGAGAAGAACTCAAAGAAGCGGAAGCCAAGTTCAAGCTGGCTTCTGATACCTTTAAACGCATCGATAATTTGCACCAGCAACAATCGGTGAGTCCGCAACAATGGGGAGAAGTCAAAACCCAAAAAGCGGTGGAAGCGTCTCGTTTGGCAGGGGTGAAACGCAAGTTGCAGGTGCAAGAAGGGGTGATTCGTCAAGCCCAAGCTCGCAAAGTAGAAGCCTTAAGCCAAGAAGCGACGCAAAAAGAAGATGTGGCGTATGCGAAAATTGTGGCTCCCTTTGCAGGAACCGTCGGCTATATGCCCTTTAAAGTGGGGGAATACGTGCTGAATTTGGATGTACTCACCACGCTAAGCGACACAAGCAAGCCTTTGAATGTTTTATTTGAAGCCCCTGTTGAAAGTCTAGGCTATCTCAAAAAAGGACAAACGGTGATCTTGCAGAATCAAGAAGGGGCGGTGACGCATCAGGGTCGAGTCAATTATGTGGCAAGCCAAATGGATGAAAACACCCAAGCGATTATGGCAAAAGCGTCGATTGCCCCCGTCCGAGCAAAAGAAACACCACTGTTGAGTGGGCAACGCCTTTCCATTGGCGTTAGGGAATCGACAGGCAAGCAAACGGTTTTGCCTGTACAAGCCGTGACCTTTATTGGCACACAAGCCTTTGTCTACACCACGTTTAAGCACAAAGAACAGGGCTTGGTGGCAAAACGTGTGCCTGTGACCTTAGGTGCCTTGGTGAATAATCGTTATGTGCTGAAGGGGTCGTCCTTACGTTTGGGGGATGGCATCATTGTAGGCGGTATTCAAATGCTACAAGACGGCGTGCTTATTGAATTTGCGAAGAAGCAAGCGTCTGTAAATAACCCAAAAGAAGATGCCCATGCTGAGTGAATTTTTTATTAAACGCCCTATTTTTGCCATTGTCTCTGCCTTAGTGATTACACTATTAGGCTTAATTGCCTTACCCACTTTGCCGATTACCCAGTACCCCAGTATTGCAGCACCGCAAGTGGTCGTGGTGGCTCAATATACAGGGGCAGATGCTCAAGTGGTTGAAGAAAGTGTGACTACCCCGCTTGAACAGGCCCTTAACGGCGTGGAAGGCATGCGGTATATGTCGTCGAACTCCACGGCGGATGGCACGGCTGAAATCACCATTACCTTTAATCAAGGCACGGATTTAGAAGATGCGGTTGTCAACGTTCAAAACCGCATTAGCCAAGCCCAAGGTCGCTTGCCTGCGGATGTCAAAGCCACAGGCATTAAAACAGAAAAACGTACAGGGCAAGTCATTTTAGCCTTTGCCTTTTTTGACAAAAGCAAGCAACTTTCCCCGGGTTTTATCAGCAACTATATTGATCGTGAAGTCATGGATGAAATCAAGCGCATTAAGGGCGTGGGCAACGTCCAGATTTTTGGCGAACGCAAATACGCCATGCGTGTGTGGTTGGATCCGATTAAGCTGGCTGGTCGTGGCTTAGGCGTTAATGAAGTGGCTAACGCCATTCGCACTCAAAATACCGATGTTGCCGCTGGTTCTGTGGGTATGCTCCCCACCACCAAACCCATGGATTATCAATTAAGTTTATTGGTTGATTCTAAATTGCATAGCCCTGAAGAATTTGGTAACATCGTGCTAAAGCAAGGCAAAGGCTATAGCACGGTGCGTTTGAAGGATGTGGCTCGCATTGAAATAGGTTCTGAAGAATACGGCAAAGGCGTTTGGTGGAAACATAATGATGCCGTGGGTTTAGCTGTTGAACAGTTGCCAAATGCGAATGCCTTGAGTGTGGCAAATCAAGTGCATGAGCGTTTAGAGCGTCTAAGCAAAGACTTTCCTACAGGCTTAATTTATGAAACAGGCTTTGATTCCACGCATTTTGTGCAGGAATCGATTAAAGAAGTGGTCCTTACCTTGTTGGTGGCGATTGGCTTGGTTGTTTTTTCAATTTGGATCTTTTTGTTTGATTGGCGAACGACGCTGATTCCTGCGATTACCATTCCTGTTTCGCTCATTGGTAGTTTCGCACTGATTAAAGCCTTTGGCTATTCGATTAACAACCTGACCTTATTTGGCATTACCCTTGCCACAGGTTTAGTCGTCGATGATGCCATTGTGGTGGTGGAAAATATTGCTCGCTTGATTAAGGAAGAAGGGTTAAGTCCTTTAAATGCATCGATTAAAGGGATGCAAGAAGTCTTCGGCGCCGTGATTGCCATTTCTTTAGTGCTAACGGCGGTATTCGTGCCTGTTGCCCTCTTCCCCGGTACCACAGGTAAATTGTACGAACAATTTGCCCTAACCATTGCCTTTACCATTTTAATTTCAACCTTTAATGCCTTAACCATTACGCCTGCTTTGGCGGCCATTTTCTTAAATAAAGAATCCTTGAGTAAAGAACCTAAGTTTATTGTGTTTAAAAAAATGAACGAAGGTATTAACGGGCTTTCCACCTTTTATGAGCGTGTGCTGAAAAAAGCCTTACAATTAAAAGGACTGGTACTACTTGTTTTTGTCGGGATATTGGTGCTGACTTATTTTGTCTTTATCTCCACACCTAAAGGTTTTGTGCCAGCGGAAGATCAGGGATACTTCATTGTTGCGGCTCAAGCCCCCGAAGGGACGTCTTCTAGCTATATGCTAAAAGTCATTCAAAAAACAGAAGCCTTATTGCTTCGTCAACCTGAAATCGAAGGTGCCTTTGCCATTAACGGCTGGAGCTTCTTGGGTTCCGCTCCCAATCGTGCCATGATGTTTGTTCCCTTAAAACCGATTGCCGAACGACTGGGTGCCAATGAAAGTGCCACAGCGATCATTAACCGCATTCGTCCACAATTGATGGGACTCACCGAAGCCATTGTCGTGCCTTTTGAACCGCCTGCGGTTGAAGGCATCGGGAGCTTGGGGGGCTTCACCTTCGTTTTGCAAGACAAAAGCGGGACGCATACCCCTTCGGAATTAGAAGCGGAGCAATGGAAGCTTATCGGTACAGCCAATCAATCGGGTAAAATCGAAGGGGCTTTTTCAGGATTCACCGCCACAACGCCTCAACTTGCGGTTGCAGTCGACCGAGAAAAAGCCGTTTTGTTGGATGTTCCCATTGAAGATGTGTTCAGCACGATGAAGGTCTTTTTAGGATCCTTATACATCAATGATTTTAACTTCAACGGTCGGGTGTATCGGGTGCTGGCTCAAGCAGATGCCCCTTATCGCATGAATGCCAACGCCTTAGAAGGCCTGTATGTGAAAAGCCGAAACGGCAACATGGTGCCGTTGGATGCCTTGGTAAACGTTCAACGCACGACAGGCACACAAGTTATTAGTCATTATAATATGTTTCGATCCGCAGCCATTAGTGGCAACGCCGCCATGGGTGTTTCCAGTGGGGATGCCTTGCTCAAAATGGAAAGCTTAGCCAAAGAAGTCTTAACCCCAGGGTTTGGCTTTGAATGGACGAATCTCTCCTTAGAACAGAGAGAATCCAGCAGTACAGAAGCCGCGTTGTTTGGCTTGGGTATGGTCTTTGTGTACTTGATTTTAGCCGCACAGTATGAAAGCTTTTTGGATCCGTTGATTATTATTCTTTCCGTGCCTTTGGCGATCTTAGGTGCCTTAATCGGGCTTAAAGTAAGGGGCTTACCCAACGATGTCTTTAGTCAATTGGGACTTGTGATGCTGATTGGCTTGGCGTCTAAAAACAGTATTTTAATTGTGGAGTTTGCGAATCAGTTACATGAACAAGGAATGCCCCTCGTAGAAGCAGCGATTCAGGCGAGCGTGATTCGCTTGCGTCCGATTTTAATGACGTCGTTTAGCTTTATTTTTGGCGTATGGCCTTTGGTGATTGCCACAGGGGCAGGGGCTTATGCACGGCAATCGCTGGGGACATCCGTATTTGCAGGAATGTTACTGTCAACGTTTTTAACGCTTGCCATTGTACCTGTCTTATTTGTGGTGTTGAAGTCTTTTGCTCATAAGAAGCCCTCAATGATTAAATAGCGTCTGGCGTCTTCGTTGTCGCTCGGATTCTCGATGTGCTTATGGTCGTTTGTTTACACCTCACACATCTAGCGAGTCTAGGCTCCTAGAATCCACCGTTTAATTTCGTATAAGGACTACACGCTTACCGCTGAAGGGATGGCTTCGGTCGCCCCTTCCACGAGCTTGTCTGAAATATAGCGAGGGAATTGGCGTCCTCGTTCAGACATAAAACGCTCATAGCTTTTCACACCAAAGGTTTTAATCACGTGCTGTTCCACAAAGTCAATATCAAAAGGCTTACAGCTAAAAATATCGAAGAAAAAGTAATCTTTTTCCACAAAGGAATGAAAGGTCAAATGCGATTCTGCAATAATCACCACACCTGTAATGCCCTTGTCTTCAGGGACTAAACCACTATACGGAAACACATAAGGCGGAATGATTTTCGTCATGCCGATGAGTTCAGGCAGCTCATCCAAAAAGGACTGCACCAACGCCAAATCGGAGATTTTGTCGATGTCGCATTCACGACAGTCTAACATCAAGTGAGGACCAAAGCCTTGTTCTATAATTGCCATAATAAAACCCTTTATAAATTTCGTTAAAATTACCTAAATTGATCTTGAATCCAGCAAAGCCTAAGCCCTGCTCGATGCCGTACCTTCTTTCGCCGAACGTAGCGTCGACAAAGGCGTAACTTGGTCAAAATCCACTTGACGCATCGTGGGGCTGCCGACTTGGCGAGCAGGGTGACGCATCATTTTACCCGTGGTAGGGTTCATCAATCCACGAGCAAACTCTAGGTAATTCGATTCACTTGCCTTGAACTTGTCTTGCAAGTAATTAAAGGCAAGGGCAGGGTCACATTGATCCCCACAGGTGTATAAATCAACAGACGCATACCCATATTCAGGCCATGTATGAATCGTAAGGTGAGATTCGGCGATGACAATTACACCGCTTACACCATAGGGATTGAAGTGATGGAAACAACTTTGAACGATGGTGGCTCCGCATGCAACCGCAGCTTCCGTCATGAGCTGTTCGACCAAG
Organism: Vampirovibrionales bacterium; assembly: GCA_947458095.1. Lineage (GTDB taxonomy): Bacteria > Cyanobacteriota > Vampirovibrionia > Vampirovibrionales > JAJTHC01 > JAJTHC01. The sequence goes on from CANGYO010000044.1 coordinate 7,413, forward strand.
GCATTGTTATTCAATACGTTGGGGGTGCAATCAAAGAATTCAGCGAGCAGGTGGCGTCCTAAATTCGGTGCGGGTTTGGCAAAGTGCTGTTCGGGGCTGGACTTTGCTGAAGTGTCAAACGAATGGGGTGGGTGGGGTTGCAAACTTTCTTGCAGTTCTAAAGATGTGTTCAATTCAAATTTCCCTTTACGAGTTCATTACAGTAACGCTAAGTGAATAAGGCATGAAAACTCATACAATTTCCTTAATTTTAAAAGCACGGTGCTTTCTTACAGATGTAACAGTGTCAGGTTTTAAGTGACTGACTCACTATCGGCAAGACGACGTCTAAGGTTTAGGGGTGTCGTCTAAATTTTTAAACTTGTAACATCATACGGAGCTAAAAGTTCAAAGGCAAGCTTTTTCATGTGGATTCGTTAAAATGCAGGAGCTTAAATTAGCACAAACAGTTCAGAACCCTAATTAAACATGTCTGAAATAGATTGAGATTCGTGAATGCGGCAAATGGCTTCACCCAATAAGCTGGCGATAGACAATTGCTTGATTTTGTCCACCGATTTCGCTTCTTCACTCAACGGAATACTATTGGTGACAATCACTTCTTTAATAGAAGAGTTCGCCAAGCGTTGTACCGCAGGCCCACTAAAGACAGGGTGAGCCGCCATGACGTACACGTCATGTGCTCCATTGGAGGTGAGCAAGTCGGCTCCGCTGCAAATGGTGCCTGCCGTGTCGATCATGTCATCAATCAAAATACAGCTACGCCCTTTGACTTCACCAATGATGTTGTAGACTTCCGCCACGTTGTGAGCCGAACGGCGTTTGTCGATAATGGCAATCGGGCATTCAAGCTTCTTGGCGAAGACTCTGGCACGTTCGACACCGCCCGCATCAGGACTAACGACTACAGGGTTCACTAAATTGCGGGTGCGAATATAGCTTAACAAAACAGGCGTTGCGTGAAGGTGATCCGTAATAATGTTGAAGAAGCCTTGTAACTGTCCTGTGTGTAAATCCATGGCAACCACTCGATTCGCCCCTGCGGTGGAGATTAAATCGGCGACGAGCTTGGCGGAAATGGGTTCACGACCAGCGTTTTTACGGTCTTGGCGAGCGTATCCATAATAAGGAATAATGGCGGTAATGGATTTGGCGGAGGCACGCTTAAGGGCGTCAATCATCAGCAAGAGTTCCATGATGTTGTTGTTTGTCGGTCCGCAAGTGGGTTGCACAATGTACACATCTTCGCCACGCACGCTTTCTTCAATACGAACGTAGAGTTCACCGTCACTAAAGTTTTTGATTTGAACAGGCGACACATAAGTATCCAAATACTGGGCAATTTCTTTGGCGAGTTCAGGGTTGGCACGCCCTGTTACCAATTTAATATGCTGCGTTTCTTCGTGAATAGAAGTCAACTTGAGTTCAGGTAACGTCAGTTCAATAGCCATGGTGTAATCCTTTATGTAGTGAGGGCGTTCATCTTGAACGGCTAGACCTTGAAGCTCAAGGTGTTTTCAAGACTTACTATTAGTGTGACACAAACCAATTCAAACATCAATCATTTTTTCATGCTTGGATTGGCATAAAACCCTCGCATCTTTATTTTGTGCTTTATTGCCTAAAGCACGTTGCCAAACGCCAGAGCTTCGGCTTCACGCAGGCGTTGACGGGCTTCTGCATCGTCTTGACGAGCGTCTTGAAGTGGTGTATGAGGCGTCCATTCAGGGACTTTGGCAACAGCGTCTGCCCCCACAAACACCAAATAAGTCGTGGCAACCAAACGACACGGCGAACCGTCCGCAGGGATTGCTTCACAATCGACTTGCACTTCTAACGCACCGTCCCACGTTTTAGTCACGATCGCTTTCGGACGCAAAATATCGTTAATATGCGTCGGTGCCTTAAAATCCATGCGATCCTGACGCACGCATCGAATATCGCCATGCCCCACATGACGAGTCGCTGCTTTTCGAGCCGTGTCAAACATATGAGCCAAGACCACGCCCCCAAAGATGTTCTGCTCTAAGCCGTTGCCGTCTAAGGGGGTCATTACAAACTGACCGATCGCCCCTGCTTCCGCCCCTTCAATGGGTCGCCAAGCGGTTTGAGCCATCTCTTGTTGACGGTAATCCTTACGCAAATCAGCAGAGCGTTGCAACATTTTGTCTTCAGGCGTAATAGCAAGCAAATGGGGGATTTTAGAAGCATCCGCCTTACTTTTGCCTTGTTCAGAAGTTGCCACCGCTACCACATAAGCATTCGCCACCAAACGAGTTTCATCGGTGCGGAAGTTCCATGCCGTCACCACCACACGGCTTTCCATGCTGGTGTTCCACACCCGAGTCATACGAGCATCGAGCGAAAGAATCTCCCATGGGTAGACGGGGGCGATAAAGTCGAGACGGTCAATCGAAGCGGTAACGGGATCCAGCTCTGCTCCCAAATGGCGTTTGACAGGAATACAGCCCGCAATATCGATGAGTTTTAAAATCTCCGCAATGGCAACGGAACCATGCACGCCCACCATGCTATTAAACAGGGGGACTTGCAGGCGAAAGGCACTTTCATCGGCAATTTTTTGTGATTGAAAGTCATCGGATTTAAAGGTTTGGTTTGAGTTAAAGGTGGAAGAACTAAAGGGCATAAAATGAAGTCCTTAACTTAAATGCGTGTTGTTTTATTATACGACAAATTAAGTCAAGCGACTCGTCCAATCAAAAAGACCCTACACGTTTCGGTGTAGAGCCTTTTATCAAGAAAAGAGAGAAAATAAAGAGAGTAGAGAAAGATAGGAAGCTTAAGTCCAATCGCTTTTGGCGGGAACGGTTGGCACGACATAAGAAGTCGGCGTTGTTGAAGACGTCGTGCTGTAAACAACAGGCGTGCTAGCCATTGTGTAAGTGCCAGGGGCGGGGTAACTATAAGCCGTTGGCGTATAGCTTGAAGCCGTATTTGCTGCGGCGACTTGGGCTTGGTAATTCGCCATTTCAAGCTGGTATTTGGCTTGGGCTTTCTGTTGAGCCTCTTGTTGAAGCAAGACGGCTTTTGTTTGAGCTTCTCGTTGAGCCAAAATAAGCTGGAACTGTTCTTGTTGTTGAGCTAATTTTAGGTCAGTTTCTTTTTTGACGTTTGCCGACTTGTCAGGCGACATGACTTTTGCGAGAAGAAATCCGCCAAGCCCACCGAGTAGGAGATTTCCCCAATTAAAGCCTTCTTTCTCTTTTTTGTCTTTGGTGTCATTATCGTCGGTTTTATCCGTTGTGGTGTCGTCATCATTATTGGCGACTTCCGTGTTATCATCGGTTTCTTCGGTATCATCCGCTTCAGCGACTTTGTCATCTTCTTCCGCTTTGGTCGTTTCGTCAAGCTCGTCTAAATCAGGCAAGTCACCAAAACCGTGAACGATTTTATCGCCCCAGCCACCTGTGTTGATCCCTTTAAAGCCAAGGGCATCGGCACGTTCAAAGGCATCACTGGAATCGGTTTCAACATCGCCATGTTCAGCTTTAATTCTTGCCGCCATATTCGCACGTTCTTTGTCGAGATACGGAATAGCAGCCTTATTGGTACGACGCACCATGCCGTCTGCCAGTAAGTTAGACGCCACCAAGAACTCCGCATTGGTGAGGTACTTGCTAGGATCTTTCCCGTCTTTAATGGCATCCAACATCAAGTAAGACGCTGACATCACCGACGCAATTTGCTGACTTAAGAAGACGTCTTCGTTCACGCCTGTTTCTTTGGCTTTACGTTTAATGTCGTCCACGTTTACGACGACTTCAATTTTTGTGTCTTTCGCATTTTTCGCTTGAATCAATTTCAGCGTGGTGAGCTTATCGTCTTTTTTGCTGTCTTCAACAGCATTAAAATTGACATTGTCGTTGCCTTTAATTTCGTCGATGATCTTTGCCGCGCCTTTGTCTGTATTAAAGGTTTGAACAAGGCGGTTAACGGTGCTTTTATTGAAAGTAAACGTCATAATTATATTTCTCTCTAGGATTTCTTGGGGGGAATGTGTGAATTAGTTAGGGGGGAATGAGGAAGTTTGTTTTACATCCTAATAAAAACAATCTGTTACCAAATCGTGCCTTTTGTAACAATATGTTTACGAAACGAGCAAAGATTGGTTTAATGCTACATAGTGACAATGTATAGTTTTTAAATCCTGTTCCCTCTCCTTGAGGAGAGGGCTAGGGAGAGGGGGGGGGATGTCTAAAACCCAGTGTTGACATCTACTCCCCACCCCAACCCTCCCCTTAAAGGGGAGGGAGTAGGACGTTTTTAAACCATCTCTACATTTCTAAACACTCGATTCGCAAACACATTATGACTTTTGTTAGGGACAACAATCATGCAAAACCCGTCCACAGCGGACGACTACCGTCGTGCCAAAGCAGGATGCCCCCACGCCTTTCGCCGTCTTATTGGTGAATGGCGAAGCTGGACGTCTCACATCACACATCACATCCGCCATTATTCAGCTGAATCCGCCCAAATGCTGAATCAAGAAGACTTAGAGCAAGAAGCTTTAAACTTATTTTACACCGCCGTTAAACACCTGAACCTAAATTTTAGCCCTGAACAGTGCAAGGCGTACATCAAAGCCACCATTAAGTTTGGATTAAGACGTTATGCTGAAAAAATGCTACGCCACGCCCAAGAATGCCAACCTGAACGAGTCGACTTTTTATTAGGCGTACGTTCCTTTTGGGAAAACTTGTCTCATTTAGACGGACTAATTGCTCATGAGCGTCACCAGCAAGTCAAAGGCGTGGTGAAAAAATACTGCACGCCTCAAGAACGTATTTACCTTGCTCAACGTTTTGGACTTGCTGATATTGCGGATACCCCCTTAGAAAATGACGTAAACGCTTCTGCTGATGTGAAAAGTATTAAAACCCTAGCCGAAGGCATTGGCATTAGTTACCAAGCCTTGCGTAGCCGAGAAAAATCGTTGTTGAAGCGATTGCGGTCTTTATTTGTGAGGCATTACGAAAACTGAGCGTTCTAGTCCCCTGCCTTAACGGCACGACGATGCTTTTGCTTAGACGCTTGTAAAGTGTCATGCAGAAAACCGTCTCGCTCAAAAATTGGAACCCATAAGGTAAAAACCGAACCGCTTTGCTCATTGCTCTCTAGCGTAATGACTCCCCCATGCTGGTGCATGATTTGCTGAGCCAAATATAAGCCTAAACCACTCCCACTATTGCGTTTACGACTGGTGCCTTGTGAAAAACGTTGAAACAAGTGGCCTTGATCTTCCTTAGGAATACCCTGCCCGTTGTCTTTAATTTCAATGCTTAACCAACCCAACCACGCTTCGGGAGGGGTCATATCTTCATCCGAAAAACCTCGCCATGGCTTAATATCGGGACGCTGTATTTTGGCAGAGACTTCTACGTGCGTGCCTTCAGGCGTATGCTTCAAGGCATTGCCAATTAAATTGGTCATCACACGCTTGATTTCCAGCACATCGCCAAAAATAACACGATTATCGCTCCAGTCGCAAGGAAGCAGTTGAAGCAAGTGCTTACGCTCTTCAGCCAAAGGAGCCAACGCATCAACGACTTGGTTAATCACATGAAAGATGTCAAACTCTTGTAAAACGACATTTTGACGCCCCGCTTCATAACGATACACATCCAACAGCGTATTGACCAAACTTAATAAATCGTCGTGACTTTCGCTCATCACTTTCAACATGTCAATTTGTTGTTGCGTGGGTTTGCCGAACTTGCCTTCTAAGAAGAAACCATAAAACTGCAAGGTGGATTGCAACGGCGTCCGCAAGTCGTGGGTGAGGGTTGCGACAAAATCTTGACGCAATTCATCTAATTTACGGCGTTGCGTCACATCCCTAAAAATCCATAAACTACGTCCGTCCGCATTCGGCAACAGGCTACCCAAGGCTTCAATCGGTACCTTATTGCCTTGCAAATAGGTTTCAAAATAATACGATTCTTGCTTGGCAAAGGTGGCCCTCACCTCGTCCATACGCAGATTTGCCACCCATTGCATCACCTGCGATTCCTTCACCGCAGGGGCATTTTCGCCTTGAGCCAGCTTTACCCATGTTTCAAACACAGGGTTATACAGTTCCACAGCACCCAGACGGTCCAAAACAACAATGGCATCCGCACTATGATTAAAAATGGCTTCAAGCTCGGCTTTGGCTTCTTCAAGGGCTTCCGTGCGTTTGGCGACGGTTTCTTCCAGCACGACATTGTAATTCTTCAAGGTGCTATTCAACTTATTCACTTTTTTAAGCGTATTTTCAAGACCTCTGACCAAGCGTTGACGCTCAAGGGCTTGTTCAATTGTGGCTTGAAGTTGGGCGTTGTCCCACGGTTTTTCAAGGTAACGATAAATGCCCACTTCGTTAATGGCGGCAATGGCATTTTCTTTGTCTGCATAGCCTGTTAATAAAATCGTTTCCACATTAGGGAATTGTGCTTTTACTCGTTTTAAGAACTCAATACCTGTGAGTTGAGGCATGTTAAAATCGCTGACCACCACATCAGGACGAATCGTGTCCAAAGCCCCAAGGGCATCGAGCGGGTTATTATGGCTGACAATATCGTGAGGCGTTTCAAGCATGAGATAACTTTCAATGCTTGAGGTGACGATATGTTCATCGTCCACCAATAAAATTTTGGCAGGTTGCTGACGCAATTGCACCAACATTTCTTCGATATTCAGACTCATAGGAACCTCGTTTGATTTGGCTTAGAAATAGCATAAGTGATCTATTTAGTGTAACAAGTTTTTTGACTTTAGGCAAAAGTCCTCTATAAAATCGTCTAAAAAACACCTTTTGTGTTAGATTAAAGGAATACTTCCTATAAAAAACGGATACTTTATCATGCTTCTTCTTGATTCGCTCAACCCTCAAAAACGTCAATCCCTGCAGGCATTGACGCAAGATTTCGACCCTCAAAAACCCACCCTTGTGGTCTATAGTGGGCCTTCAGGCGTGGGTAAAGGCGTGTTACGTAACGCCTTGTACACAGGCAAAAGTGATTACGGACTTGGTTATGAAGGTAAGCCATGGCAACAGTTTCAAACCACGGTTTCCGCCACCACACGCCCGATGCGAAAGGGCGAAAGTGAAGGTGTCGATTACTACTTCATCAACAATGACACCTTTACGAAGAAGGTTCAAGCCCACGACTTTTTAGAGTTTAAGCCGTCAGGTTCTGGGGATATGTATGGCACCCCCAAAAGCGAAGTGGCACGTATTCACCAGCTCGGCTTCTTGCCTGTTTTGGAAATTGAAACCGAAGGCAAAAAAGAAATCGACAAACTAAAGCCCGCATACAACATCTTAAGCGTGTTTGTCTTACCCCCACCGAGTCAAGACACTGCTTTAAAACAAGAACTTTCTGCTCAAGTGGGAATCGCTCTTTCAGACTACTCTACTTTAAAGCCTTTGGCTCAAGCACTCAGCGTCCCCAACCTAGCAGGGCAAATGACGACCTTATACAGTCGTTTAAACACCCGAAATAGTGAAAATACCGAAAAACGTTTGTTAAGACTCGCCAAAGCGGTGGCAGAGATCGAAGAAGCGTCGCATTATGACGTCGCCATCGTCAATGACACCTTAACTGAGGCGGTTCCGAAGTTACAAGCCGTTTTTGAAACGGCTTACGAAGCCAGTCAAGTCACATCCCCTTCAAAAACAGTAGACTCGAAATAAGCTTCCTATTACCAAGGGAGAATTCAATCAAATTGGGGCAGCGATACGTAATATAGTGTTTTAAAGAGTTTTCCGTACTTAGGCTAGACGAGGAGCCTAGATTATTTTGTGAAGAAGTGTAGATAGACCTACATGACTGAACAAAATAATCGTAGCGACAAAGTATAGGCACTGTAGGGGAAATTATTTAAAATACTATA
>CANGYO010000045.1 GCA_947458095.1 Vampirovibrionales bacterium
ATTGAGTTGAATGGCTTGGGTGTAATCTTGTATGGCTCCTGTTTTATCGCCTAAGTCACGTTTCGCATTCCCTCGACTGAAATAAGCAATGGCATCTTGTGGATCAAGCTGAATGGCAGTGTCGTAATCTTGTATGGCTCCTGTCTTATCGCCTAAGGCACTTTTCGTAGCACCTCGATTATGGTAAGCTATCGCATCTTGTGTATTAAGCTCAATGGCTCGGGTGAAATCTTGAATCGCCCCTGTTTGATCGCCTAAGGTACGTTTCGCATTCCCTCGACTGAAGTAAGCATCGGCATATTGTGGGTTAAGCTCAATGGCTCGGGTGAAATCTTGAATCGCCCATGGTTGATCGCCTAAGGCACGTTTCGCAAGTCCTCGATTAAAGTAGGCATCTGCACCTTGTGGATTAAGCTGAATGGCTTTTGTGTAATGCTTAATGGCTTCGTTCATTTGTCCTTGCTTATAAGCCTTGTCCCCCTTTTCGAGAGCTTCTTCGGCGGTTTGGGCAAAGGCGTGCAAGGGGGCTAGCAACAGTAACGCCACAAGGGCTAGGGTTTTCAGTTTCAAGGCGTTCATCGGCGTGTCCTTTTTTGTTGGGATATTGCTTTATTTTAGCAAGCCCACCGCTCCCTGTAAAGCAGGGGCTTTTGGTGATCCCCATTCTTCAAACGAAACAAGTTTTCCACATTTTGGTTATGAAGCGTATTATATTTTGACGTCGAGTGAGGTGTTTCGACGAGCTTTTGTGGGGGCTTTCACCGCCGAATAGCGAGCCATACGCTTAAAGTCCAGCACGTTTTTGGGGTACAGTGCCATTGCCCATAGCAATTGACCCGTTTGTTCAAACAAGAGTTTGACAGGGTTGTTGTACCACAGGCATCGTTTAAAGGCGTAATACCAATCATGATTCATGGCTGGGTGGCTCCTGCTTAAATTGTTGAGGATCGATGCTTAAGTCTTGCAAGCAGGGGATGGCTTCTTGCAGGCGTTGGAAGTCGGCGTAGGTGATGACATCTTTTTTGAGGAAGATCCACTCTGGTCCTACCCCTTGTTGTTGTTGTAACAAAATAAAGTTTGACACATTTTTACAGTTGCTAAAGGCCGAAAAGGGAATGACCGTTGCCCCTTTAAACACATTGTAAGAAACCGTATGGAGGTAGGCATTTTCTAGGCAAAGATCAAAATCTAATACATAAGATCTTAAATCAATTTTGATCGGTTTGGTCGTTTTCTTTTTGATGAAAAAAGAAAGAAAATCTAGAACAAGAAACAACGCTACAACTCCATAAAGCATTTGAATCAGCGGTTCTTGTACAACAGGTTGCATGAATTGTAAAAAATCTGTAGGGACTTGAACGAGTGGAAGCCCCATTTTCAACAAGGCCTGTACACTCATCAGTACCACAAAAGCAAAGAACACTCTTTTAAGTGGGTTGAAGGCGTACTTTAATTCTAGAACTTTTAGGGCATCAATAAGATCGTTTAGCACTTCATCGCTAATTTCAAGATGTTGAGAAATGACGGTCATGGGTGCTTCCTACAAGTTGTCTAAGGCTTTTTTGTCTTCGTCGTAAGCGTCCTTGAGCTGTTTTTTGAGCAAGGTCGTTTGGGCTGAAATCATCTTTTTGGTCACATCCAAATGACTCAACTTTTCTTCCAGCACCGTGTCCGCATTCGCCAAAACACGCTGATTCGCCTGCTGAAAACCATTTAAAATCGCACCTGAAACACCGTTTAAGATGCCTCCAGCCGCAACACCCGCAAGTCCCACGGGTCCAAACAACGGTCCGAGCGTCGTCAATAAGCCCCCGATGCCTGACAAGGCTGATGCTGCGGGCATCAACCAATTACGACCCAAGCCCAAGCCCGAAGCCAAGCCTGCTCCCGTCGCGGCAAGACCACCCCCTGCCCCGATGCCGCCGAAGCTGTTGCTAAAGCTGGCTCCCCCCACGACTTCACCACCTGCGACGGATGCCGCTGCTCCACCGATGTAGGCCTCTTCAGGAAAGTCTAGATCCCCGATACCGCTAAAACTCAAGCTTTCGTTACCGATGCCGAGTGAGCTAAAATCGCTTAACGCCCCTAGACTATTGGCATAATTGCGAAGGCTTCCGTAATTGCCGTAGTTAATGGGGGCTGCTCCACCTGTGGTGGGTAAGCTGGTTGATTGTGACCACGGGGCAAGCCCAAACGACGATTGCCCACCGGGGACGATGCCTGTGCCTCCGCTAAAGGGGGCGTAAAAATTGGTACCGGGGATTGAAATCGCTTGCGAGCCTAGAATCGGCGAAAAGGCAGGCGAGCCGAAGGTTCGGGCGATATTCATCAAGAATCCGCTAAAGGCACCTAAACCGCTACCACCTAGTGCGTTGCCTCCAACAGCGTGGCTACGAATGGCGTCCCACGTTTCGTAGGTTTCGGTATTTAGGGCATCGCTGGCTTTGCCGTATCGCATGAGAATGGTTTGGACTGAATCGTTTTTATAAGACATGACAATGGCTCCGTAGGCGTAGGGATTTCCAAATTATTACCCCCTCTCCCTATGGGAGAGGGCTGCACTAAACTATGAGGGTGCTTTAGTCTTCTTTGAAAAGACTTTCAGCACGTTTGTCGACAATCTTTTTGAGGCTTTCTATTTCCGTGGTGATTGCCTTATAGTACGTGTCCAAACGGGTTTGTTGAAGCGTCAACGATTTTTCAATGTTGACAATCGACTGCAACTTCAAGTTTAGTTGCAAGGAATCGTCTGAATTGGGATCCAAATTACTGTTTAAGTTAAACAATTCGTTGGTTTGGTTGGTTAGTCTTAGGCGTTCATTGGCGATTTGTTGGCTGGTCATTTCAACATCAATGGCTTGAGATTTAAGCGAAACATAACGCCCGTGCGTAGCGGAAAGTCCCATGAGGAATCCCCCTTTTTTTGTTGTCGTGTGATTGAATAATATAGTATTTTAAATAATTTCCCCTACAGTGCCTATACTTTGTCGCTACAATTATTTTGTTCAGTCATGTAGGTCTATCTATACTTCTTCACAAAATAATCTAGGCTCCTCGTCTAGCCTACTGTACGGAAAAATCTTTAAAACACTATACCAATCAAACGATTAAATAGCGTCTGGCGTCTTCGTTGTCGCTCGGGTTCTCGATGTGCTTATGTACGTTTATGTACACCTCACACATCTGCGAGTCTAGGCTCCTAGAATCCACCTAGTCGCTTTTCAATCGTTTAAATGGTATAAGCAAAGCCTTTCACAAGGCCTTTGCCTATCTTTCGACCCGCTTTCCAATCCAACGAAGCCCCCTCCTCCATTTGGAGGACGCTTAAATTAGCCCTTTCCCAAAAGGGTTAATCTATCGTAAGATGTACACACAAGGGTTAATTTTAATCTTTTTTAATTGAGTGAATCGTATTGAGTGAATTTGTGTTAGTGAATAGGAATTGCTTTAAATGAATCATCGTCTCCCCTCACGACGTCTTTCTCGTCTTCAAGCTTCGCCGTCTTTACAAGGTTTTTCGTCTTGTGTGAATCACATGGATGCCCAGTGTACCAAAATCGGTCTAAACACGGTACACCGTCGTCGTGCGATGGTGTTACTTTCGGAATGTGGCGTCTTCTTGGGATTGTTGCTTTGTGTGGTGTATTTGGCGTCGATGTGGTCAGTGTTGAATCCGTTTACAGGCGTGCTAGAAGCGATGAGCCGTCCTGCGAAAGAGGTGCAGGCGTCTTTACTGGCGGAAAGCAAAACCGTTTCCGTTTTGATGGATGTCCACGTTCCTGATTAGTGAGCCATTTAAATAAGATGAGTTGCTTTAGCGAAAGGGACAGATAGTCGTTTCGCTATTTATAGCTGACGAAGAAAAACCTTCTAGCCTTCAGTCAAACGAGTCAAAATCTCGGGACCATTTTCAGTAATGGTGATCGTATGCTCATAATGAGCAGCAGGTTCGCCGTCGACCGTTACCACCGTCCAACCGTCTTCAAGGGTTTTGACTTTCGCCAGTCCACCTGTAAACATCGGTTCAATGGCGAGGCAATTGCCCACTTCAAGCAAAGGGCCAGGTTGTCCTGTATCATAATTGTGGATAAACGGCTCTTCATGGAGCTTATGACCCACACTATGCCCGCCGTATTCACGCACCAATCCAAAACCATAAGCGTCATTGGTACGTTCCACCGCTGCTGAAATATCCTGCAGGTGATTGCCCGCAACCGCTTTGGCAATCGCATTCATCAAGGCTTCTTCGGTGCATTGCATAATACGTTTCTTTTTTTCATCGACTTCACCGACGGCAACCGTCAACGCCGCATCAGCAATGAGTCCTTGATAGGTCGCCCCCACATCCACCGAAATAATGTCGCCTTCTTGCAAGATGCGTTCTTTGGTCGGAAAGCCGTGAACGACTTCTTCATTTACCGAAGAGCAAATGGTAAACGGAAACCCATGATAGCCCTTAAAGGTAGGCAATGCCCCTTCTCCACGAATCAAGGCTTCGGCGGCTTCATCAATCGCTAGGGTATTGACGCCTTCTTTAGCCATTTCACGCACCAACAAGTGAACCCGTGCCACGATTTGCCCTGCTTTACGCATTAATTTCAAATCATGCCGAGACTTTTTACCGATTTTATTGGCACCTGTTAAATGAATACCCATGAAGGAGTCCTTTCAGAATAATTTAGATGTATTAGACTTTCACTGCGACATTAGGAAGCAAGGTTTGCATGAGCTTTTTCAACTCTTCTGTCACCGCGTCTACAGACTGGTTACCGTTCAAACGCTTTAATAAGCCGTGTGCGTCAAAGGCGTTTAAAATAGGCAAGGTATCCGCATCAAAACCAGCTAGGCGGATTTTCACCTTTTCGGGCTGATCATCCACACGATGCTCCAAATGCGTACCACCACAGGCATCGCAAACGCCTTCTTGTGTAGGGGCTTGGCTTTTAAGGTTGTAAATCGCCCCACAATCCGCACAAATGCGACGGTTCACGGCACGTTCTTCAATTTCTGAATAAGGCACATCCAAGTAAATGGCGGCACCGATTTTGGCGCCTGTGTCTTGGCACATCGCCAATAAGGCATCGGTTTGTTCCGCATTACGAGGGAAACCATCTAAAATAAAGGAAACAGGCGTTCCTGCTTCATGCGAATCAGGCAACTGCTTTTCGATGCCCGCTTTTAGGGCATCAATGACGGTGTCAATATCCACCAATAAACCACCAGCGAGGCGTTCTTGGACTTTACGCCCTAAAGGCGTATCGTCTTTGGCAATCGTCCGCAAAATGCTTCCCATATCAATACGAGGCATACCGTAAAGCTTGGCCAAAACACTGGTTTGCGTCCCTTTGCCTCCATTGGGGGGGGCTATAAAGGGGAAAAATAAGACATCGGACAAGGTTGCTTTGGTATTTATGCTCATGATTTTAAGAATCCTTCATATTGTTTCGCCAATAACTGTACACGGATTTGGTTGACGGTATCCAACGCCACACCCACCATAATAATTAACGCCGTGGTGCCAAGTCCTGCTAAGGTGCTGATGCCTGTCATCGACGTGGCAGAGGTGGCAATCAGTGTAATAATACCCAACATCGAAGCCCCAATAAAGGTGAGCTTTGAAATCAAGGCTTCTAGGTAGTCGCCTGTAGGGCCCCCAGGTTTGATGCCTGAAATGGCGTTACCGTGTTTACGCAAGTTTTCGGCGATTTGCTTGGGTTGCAAACTTGGAACAAGCGTCACATAAAAGTAGGAGAAGAACAAAATCAGCCCAAACTCAACGGCGATGTAAACAGGACTACTAGGGATCATCCATTTTTTGTAGGTGAGCAGGGCTTCAAACAAAATCCCTGTGGGCTTGGTTTGCATCACAAAATCCACAATCACACTAGGAAAACTCAATAGAATAAAGGTAAAAATCAAGGGCATTACACCCGCTGGATTCAGCTTAAAGGGGATGAACGAATCACCACCTCCGTAGATTTTACGTCCCACTTGACGGCGTGCTTGCACGATGTAGACCTTATAGAAGGACTCTTGCAACAGCACAATCAGGGTAATGGTGAGTGCGTAAATGGCAAGTAAAATGCCCAAACCCACCCAGCGAGACGGATCCGCTTGTACCAGTGCGCCTGTTTGTGAGATATAAAAAGGCAAGGCGGAGATAATCCCCACAAATATCAAGATAGAACTGCCGTTGCCAACCCCACGTTCGGTGATGAGTTCACTCAACCAAACGCTAAATAAGGAGCCTGCCGTCAACGCCGTCAGGGCTGCGGGGAAAAACCACGCAGGATCCACCCCCGGCATAAGAATGCCTGCATTACTGGTAAACAAACGCACCACAACGAACGACTGCAACAAGGCAATGCCCACTGAAGCATATCGGGTGATTTGCGAAATCTGCCGACGCCCTGCTTCTCCACCGTCTTTTTGCAATTCTTCCAATTTGGGAATGACAGCCGTCAATAACTGCATGACGATTGACGCCGTAATGTAAGGTCCGATGCCGAGAGCCATCACTGACAAAGACGCTAAGGCTCCGCCAGAAAACATGTCAACCATGGCTAAAATAGGGTTGTTGGCACTTAAGGCTTTTAGGGCTTCAGCGTTAACACCCCAAACGGGAATCTGCACCGCAAAGCGATAAATCGCCAAAGCAAAGAAGGTAAACCACAGGCGTTCTTTCATGCCTGAAGCTTTAATGGCGTAAGCCAGCTCGCTCCATTTGGGGAGCTTAAAGTGTTTTTGTTCAAGGGGTAAATCAGTGGGGGCGTTGACGTCGGACACAAGCGGTACTCTTTTCAAAATATAATGCCACAGAAAATAATAAACCCATTATACACTAAAAATGGGTATAAAACACAAAACGAGACTTTCGTATATCAGAAAGTCTCGTTTTTTTAAGAAATTAGAAAACTAAGCGTCCTTAGGCAAGGGCTTCACGAACAGACGTCGTGATGATTTCCACTTTGCACTTAGCCGCTTTTAGTTTTTCTAAAGCACCCGGTGTCGCATAGTGAGCTTGCACGGTGTAGGCAGCTTTAGGCTCGCCATTGCCGAGCAAACGAATGCCGTCACAACCCGTAGGCCATTTTTTGGCTTCAACCAAGCTCTTATACGTAATGCTGGTTTGACCTTCGGCGACGAAATTATGTAAATCGCCGACGTTGATTTCCAACCACTGACGTACATTCGGCTGAGGGAAGGTACGAAACTTGGGAATACGACGGTACAAAGGCATTTGACCACCTTCAAAACCACGTTTCGCTGAATTGCCTGAGCGTTGACCTTGACCGTTGTTACCACGGTTAGAGGTTTTACCTGCTCCACTAGCCAAACCACGACCAACACGCAAACGCTTGCGGTTAGCCCCTTTATTGGGTTGAATATCGGTGAGAGTTAGAACGGTCATAGCTTAGATCTCCTCAACACTAATTAAGTGACTAATGGCACCGACCATGCCTCGAATAACAGGGGTGTCCAAGTGTTCGACCGTATGGTTTGTTTTTCTCAAACCAAGTGCGGAAACAACTTTGCGTTGTGCATCAGGACGCCCAATTACGCTACGCTTAAGCGTGACACGAATTTTTTTGGGTTGTGCGTTCATAGTGAACTCCATATTATATAAAGATAATGAGTAAAGAAGCACGCTTCTTTGTTTAAAAAACAGCTTAGAGGTTAAGCAATTCTTTAACGCTAATATCACGAGATTCAGCGATTTCACGGAAAGTACGAAGTTGTTGCAAGCCTTCGATGGTGGCACGAGCCACATTTAAAGGCGAGTTGGAACCCAATGATTTGGACAACACATCTTCAATACCTGCCAGCTCAAGCACAGCACGAGCCGCACCACCAGCAATAACACCCGTCCCTTCAGACGCAGGACGAATAAACACAGACGAACTACCTGCACGCCCTTTAACAGGGTGAGGCACTGTGGTGCGAAAACGAGACACTTCAATCATGCTACGTTTGCCCTGAGCCACACCTTTTTGGATGGCACCAATAACTTCGCCTGATTTACCAATACCAATACCCACGCGACCGTTTTTGTCACCGACGATGACAACCGCACGGAAGCTCATTTTCTTACCACCCTTGACAACTTTGGTCACACGGCGGATTTGAATCACGCGTTCTTGAAACTCACTGCCTTCTTCGCCAGCTTGATTTTGTTGCAAGGAAGCTGTATTTGCAGCCATATTTTTTAATCCTTTAACTTATTAAGTTGAAATAAATGAGATATATATTAAATGTTCTAAAGCGTCATCAATGGGTTAAATCAAGGACGTTGCACATTTAAACAAATAAGGCTACGTTTCTAGGAGGCTTGCGTCATCCCCAAACAGTAAAAGGGACGATCTCGATTCTAGAAAGCGTTGCGAACTCAGCGTCTAAGCATTTTGTCCACTTTAACCTTATATATACCTTAGAACTTTAGCACGACCAAAACCCAAGTACAAGTGTTTATTTTGATTCGTTGAAAATCGTTACGAAAGCATCAGGCCGTCCGTAAAATTGAAGAAACCGTTGCGAAAGAGATCTAATACCATTTCTTAGATAAAATAGCGTCTGGCGTTTTCTGTATCTTTATATTTGGCTTTTTGTGAAGATTTGATGTAAAATGAAGATCTATTCTTTATGCAATCCCTTGAGATACCGCCTGATGATGAGCCTTCGTGAATTGAGCTTAACGCATATCGCCGTCTTTGAGTCGCAACGCATCGACGTGCCACAAGGCATGACGGTTATTGCGGGTGAAGCAGGGGCTGGCAAAAGCTTGATGATTGATGCCATCGATTGGATTTTTGGGGCAAATGCGTCCGCCAAAGAACTCTTGCGAAAAGGCTATGAAAGAGGCAGTGTCGGGCTTTTATATGAGATTACGCCTCAACATGATGCGACGGTTTGGAACGCCTTAGAAGCAGAAGGCATCGATTTAGAACGCACCGAACATCACCACGCTTTGTTGGACATCACCCGAGACTTCACTATAAGTGGCAGTCGTTTTCGCATTAATGGGACTTCCGTGTCTCGGGCGTTTATGCAAGGCTTGCGTCCTTACCTGCTTGAACTACAAAGTCAGCATAGCACGGTGACTTTAATGCAACAGGCGTATCAGCAACATGTGTTAGACGCTTACGGCGGAATGACGCATCGACGCTACCTTGAAGTGGTGGATCGTGTCTTTCAAGCGTGGAAAGAAGCGGTGGCGACTTTAAAAGCCTATGAAGCCGAAGAGCAAGAAGCAGGGCATCGTTTGCATGTCTTGCGTTTGCAAGTCCAAGAACTTGAGCGGTTTCAATTGGAAAGTCCTGAAGAAGATGCCGCGCTTGAAGACGAAATCAATCGCTTGGCTCATGCAGAGCAGTTGAAATCAGCGTACGCAGAAGGCTTACAGCTCATGGGTTTAGCGGACTCGCCTGATGATGCCCCTAGCATGCTAGATGCTTTGAGTGTCTTAAGTAAGCGACTCACGCAAGTTGAAAGTTCTGAAAAGCGGTTGGCGCCTGTCTTAGAGCAGTTAGAAGCGGTGCGTGAACAACTGAGAGAAGTGGGGCATCAGCTCCATTCCTTGAATGAAGATGTAGATTTAAACCCTCAACGTTTGGATGACTTGCAAAGTCGCTTGAATGACTTGCAAAAGCTCAAACGCCTGTATGGACCAACTTTGGCGGATGTGATTCGCTATTATGAAAACAGTAGTCAAGAATTGGCGGATTTAGAGTTTAGACAAAGCAATCCTGATGCCCTTAAAGCCCAAGTCGTTGCGTTGAGCGAATCTTTAAAAAGCGTGTGTAATGAGTTGACCCAAGCCCGTCAACAGCTCGCTTCTGATTTGGAAGCTCAAGTGCAAGCATCGTTGAGTGATTTGGCGATGCCTCATGCTCGATTTAAAATTGTCTTAGAACCTGTAGAACCTTATACACAAGGGCAAGAACGGGTGAACTTTGCCTTTTCCGCAAACGTGGGGGATGAACTTAAATCCCTTGGCAAAGTCGCCAGTGGAGGCGAATTGTCTCGGGTTTTGCTGGCTTTGACGGTGGCGAGCCTTCCTCAACAGGTCGGGGAAACGCAGGCGAAAAAGCTCTATGTGTTTGATGAAATTGACACAGGCACCAGCGGTCAAGCTGCCAAAACCATTGGGTTTCAGTTGCAACGCTTGGCAAACGCAGGGCATCAAGTCTTGGTGGTCACACACCAAGCGGTGGTAGCAGCAGCGGCTCATCAGCATTGGTGGGTGCATAAGCAAGTCAATGACGGAGCCACGGTGTCTTCGGTTAAAACTGCACTCAATCAAAACGATGTGGCGGATTTATTGACGCATTTGGCGAGTGGGGAAGATTCTCAACGCAACGATGTTTCTCGTCAATTTGCGGAAGAACTCTTACGACAAATGAAACCAAGCCTTGCTGTGTTATAATGGGGATGAAAGAATAGGAAACCCCTTATATGACACCACCCTTTAAACACGAAAAAACCAAGCACTTATTTAAAAAAGCCCTCATCGTCGTTAAAGAAAGCACGGATCCTGATGGGGAATATGTGGCTCGCACCGAACGTTTTTTGTCTATGGCAGGGCTTGAAGTCCACATCGCCAAAGCGAGTTTTACCGACGGATGTGCCGCCTTGTGGGAAGAGCGAAAGCAATGGTCGCCTGATCTCATTATCGTCGTGGGCGGAGACGGCACCTTCTTGCGAACGGCTCAATGCTATGCCCCTGCTGAAATTCCCATGATCGGGATTAATCGAGGGAACTTGGGATTTTTAACCCGTATTGAAACCGAAGCAATCGAAAAGTACTTGGCACAACTCTTGGCAGGCGATTTTCATCGAGAAGAACGTATGTTGCTTGAAGTACAATGTTCGCCCTTAACAGAACATGAGGCTCCAATGATTGCCCTCAATGATGTGGTCGTCAAAACGGCTAATCCTAGTCAGATGGCACGCATTGAGCTTTTTATTGATGAGTTTCCTGTCGCCTGCTATGACGCCGACGGCTTAATCGTATCTACCCCCACAGGATCCACCGCCTATAATTTGGCAGCAGGAGGTCCCGTCTTGGTACCAGGGGTTTCAGCCCTTGCCATTACACCGATTTGTCCGCATAGCCTCACCGCAAAGCCGATCGTGGTGCCAGCGTCTTCAAGCGTTCGCATCGAAGCGGTCAAACGTAATATCCACCCGATTATGTTTAGCCTAGACGGTCAAGATCCCTTACCGTTGGCGAGTGGTGAAAGCCTTTACATTCAAAAATCCAAAAGTGCCTTGCAGTTACTAGGGTTTGATCAGCCTGAAGACAATTTTTATTGGTTGTTACGCAAAAAATTACAGTGGGGATCCAACCCTCGTACTGAAATACAAGTGTAATCGTAGCGACAAAGTATAGACCCTGTACAGGAAATTATCAAGATGGCTATAGCAGAGACCGTTACAGCAATTTGTCTACGAAGTATCGAATATACAGAACGCTCTCGTATTGCCACCTATTTAAGTCGAGAGTCGGGAAAATTAGACGTCTTACTGTCTCAAGCCAAGGGTGCGAAAGCCAAACATGGTGGGGCAAGCGAACTCGGCGGGATTTTCAATCTACATATTCGACCGTCAAAAACAGGTTCTTCCTTATGCCGATTAGAACAATATGAGGTGCATACGTCCTTGCATTTTGCCAAAGCCTTCAATTACGAAGCTTATGAAGCCTTGATGCCGTGCTTAGAATTAATGCGATTGTTTGCCATTGCCTTTGATGAAGATGCGATTAAGCGCCAACGCCTTTTTGCTCAATATGAAGCCTTGCTTACCTTGTGGCAGCAAGCCGAAGAGGGGGACTTTTTACAGTGGTCGAAATTGTGGTTTTGGCAAGGGCTTTTGGGTTTAAGTGGGCAGTTGCCTCCGTGGGGGTGGGATGTCGTGCATCAGCGTTCAATTGCTTGGCAAGGAGAAGCGGAGCAACACTTGTTCTATCAGCCGAAAGAAGGGAGCCTCGCCTTATTCCCTTCGAAAATGGTCTTGAAAGACGGCATCGAACAATGGGGGATGTCTCACGGGGTTTGGAAGAGTCTCTGTGTTTTAGAAGCTTTGCAAAACGAGCCATTTAGTACATTGTTGGACGTCCCCCAACCGCCTTTAGCCACCTTAAAAAAGGTGGAAGCTTTTTATTTGGCGGTACTCAACACCCATGAGGTTCAGCTCAGAAGCACATAATACCAATTAAACGATTAAATGGTATAGGACGCGTAAACCAAATCTATGCGTCGAGTCGCGTGGGGAAGATGAAAAGAACGCCAAACGTAAAAAAATGTAACGGCCTTTGTAGAATAGGGCATTGTCATACGATATAGTATTCGATAGATGAAACAGGCTATGAGGCTATTCTAGGAGCCTAGATTTTTTTGTGCTGGCGTGTAGTGAGACCTACATAACAAAACAAAAAAATTGGTGCGACAACGAAGAGACCATAGACCGTTTTATATAGCGAATACTATAGAATAAACAAGTCCCCCCCTATTTTAGGAAAATGGTGTATGCTTTCGTCTAAAGAACATGGGTTTTCTGAGTATTTTATTGGTTTTGTGCTAGCACTCTTTTTTATTGGCTTTTGTGTTTTGGCGTATACACAACTGGTCAAGCCTTCACAAGCGAATCATGCCACTCAAAAACTAGCCCCTGCCGTTGTGGCGTTGGATGAACAAATTAAGCTCCCCTTGATTCAAGCCCTAAAACCCACTCAAAACACTTTCGCTGAAACCAGTGCCAAAGCCCGTGCTTATGTGGGTGTTCCCACAGGCTTAGGAACGCCTCGTCTGAATGCGCAACGCCACATGGCGGAATTGGCTTACAACGCTCACGAAGCAAGATTGCAGACCCCTTATAATCTGGGTTCTTACGGATGTGCCGCTGCTATTTGGGAATATGTGGCAAAGCCTGCCTTAAAGCAGGCGTATCCTGAAGCGGGGGGAAAGATTCCCTATGCCATGACCCACACACAAAGCTTCTTAGATTTTTACAAGAAGCAAAAACTGGGCAAGTTAAGTATCGTGCCTGCCCCTGATTTAACACCTGAAAAAACGCCCCCTGGAAGCGTATTGATTGGTATTAAAAAAGGCACGGGGGATCATCACATGCTTGTGGCGGTAGATGTGGACTGGGGCGTTGTCAAAAATCCCAGTACGGGGGCAAGTGTGCGAGTCGCAAAAGACGGACTCACCGATGCATATGCAGGCAATACAGGTCTGCCTCAATTTGGTAAACCTCATTTTCGTATTCAAGAATTTGCCGAACATTTGGGCTTTTTAAATCAACATCACGGAGCCATTAACAGCAATTCTGAAAACAATTACTACGATCGCTTTTATGTAATGACTTTTGCTCCGTAAATCACTTTTGTCATGGCTTTAGATCACTACACAATGACGGTGTTTATTTGGAACTGCGGCAAAGCTTTCTACAAAACAATCAAGAAAGCTTACACTTAACCCAGAAAGTCCATTTTTTTGCCCGCATTTTTAGGAGCTACACGAGCGGTGGGTTTTCCAATGGAACCATTATTCATCCACGCCTCAAGCATATCCGTACTGGGAAGGG
This sequence comes from Vampirovibrionales bacterium, assembly GCA_947458095.1. GTDB lineage: Bacteria > Cyanobacteriota > Vampirovibrionia > Vampirovibrionales > JAJTHC01 > JAJTHC01. The sequence continues at coordinate 13,585 of CANGYO010000045.1, forward strand.
CGAGTTCGGAAGAACGAGGCACAGAAGGTTGCGAAACACCTGCGTTATTGCGTTGAACACCCGAAGGATTCTTTGCTGAATTCTGCTTCATGGGAGTTTGTGGTTTAGACAAACCCAAGGACTGTAAATAGTTCATAATTTAACTCTTTTACAAGCTTATTGTAAAGGCACTGTGTTTGTACATCTTTTTAAAGGAGTACAATGTATTGTAGCATGTGAATTCACTTTTTGTCTTTATTTTGTAACGAAAATGTAACAAATAAAGGATATGGTGACAAAAAGCGGGACTAAAAATGCTTCTTCGACAAAGTCGCTCGCTTAGGTTATTTTATGATATGATATTATTAATACTCTTGTGATTGAAAAGGATACTCCCATGTCGTGGATCAATATCGCTTTACTTATGCTTCAAGCCATTAGTGGTGTTTTTATCGTTTTGTTGGTCTTGTTGCATTCCCCAAAGAGCGACGGAGCAGGCATTATGGGTGGTATGACCACCAGTTTTGCCACCCAGCGAGGCACCGAAACCACGTTGAATACGCTTACGAAGTATTCAGCCATCGTTTTTTTTGTGGTGTCGTTTATTTTAGGCTATTATTTTTAGAAGTCTTTCAGACGATGTTTTAGATAAGGCTCTTTTGCGTTAAGCCATTTTTCGATTTCTATCAGCACCTTTTTAATACCAGAGGATACAGAGAAATAGCGAAAATATTATGAGTGGCGTAAAAAGTGAGGAAATGGAGTGATTTTTCCTGAAATTGCCTCAATTATACCCCTGAAGTCCCTCTATATCGTCTATTTCCTAGAAAAAGGCACACTACCCCCTCGCCAAA
>CANGYO010000046.1 GCA_947458095.1 Vampirovibrionales bacterium
CGGGACGGGAGGGAGGGGGGGATGGGGGATTCTTAAGGGGGGCATACTGGGGGGAGGGAGGACGTAACACGTCCCTCCCCCCGCCGCCCCTTAAGCCGCTTTGGGGGTTTGGGGAGTCTTTGGCGGGACAAAGACCCCCAAGCACCAGCGTTAAAAGGAACAAGCCAAAACTAGAAAGCAGAAGACCCCCAAGCACCAGCTCTAAACGGAGCTAGACATCCAAAAAAAGAGCCTACTTTAAACACTGCGTCAACGCCTTGTCAAAGCCATTCATAAAGGCTTGTTTTTGTCGCTCATCAAAGGGCTTAGGACCTTTGGTTTGAACGCCTGCACTGCGTAAGTCCGTCATAAAATCACGCACCGCCAAACGACCCTTCATATTCGTGGGCGTAAAGGCTTCGCCCCGTAAGTTAATCACTGAAACGCTTTTGCTCACCAGTAAATCCGCCAAGGGAACGTCTTGCGTTACGGCGAGATCGCCCGCTTGAGCCTGCTCCACAATGTAGGCATCGGCGACATCCGCTCCTTGTGCGACTTGAACGGCTTGAAACAAGGGGTGTACAGGCACGACGATGGCTTTGTTCGACACAAAAACCACCCGTATCTCACGCTTACGAGCCATTTTAATAATGTAGTCCTTCAACACGGAAGGCAGGGCATCGGCGTCAATCCAAATCGTTATATCCATCTTTAGAATTTCCTGTACAGGGTCTATACTTTGTCGCTACGATTATTTTGTTCTGTTATGTAGGTCTCACTACACGCCCTCACAAAATAATCTAGGCTCCTCGTCTAGCCACCTCTACAGAAAACTCTAAAGACGGCTATATAGCCATGTTAGAGATGTCCTTATTAAGATGAGCAAGACACGCAAATTTCTTTCGCCGATGCTGGTGGAACGTCCGCCCAGTCGTGAGCATGATGAGCCATATCAAACGGCGTTTGAAGGCGTGTAAAACCTTCGGCAAAGGCATCGAAGCGGTTTGCTTGAGCGTCTTCAATCAAGGCTTGGGCGATGTGATTCCGCAACACAATCGTCGGATTCACCTGCGTTTGAGAGGCTCCGCTCAAGCCGTTTTTCTGCAAGTAGGGGGCGTAAATCTCGTGCAACCACCACGCCGCTTCAGAAGACTTTATCCCCATCGCAAGGCGTTCAATATCCGCCACATGTTCAGGCGTGTTTGCTTTGAAGGCGGATTCCCACGCAGGTAACGCCGTAAAAAAGCGAGTATAATCCAGCTTGTTTTGATGCAAGTACGCCAACAGGCTTTTAAGCACTTCGCCAAACTCAATATCAGGAATGAGCTTGCGGTCTTCCATACGAAGCTTTTGGCGATACACCGCTAAAAAGCTGGTATTAAAGGCATCTTGAAAGGTGCCTTCTATCGAGGTTTTCAAGGCTTGGTAATCCTCATCGTTGCCGATAAAATCTTGGCAGGCTTCAAGCAAACGGCTGTAATTCCACAAGCCAATCGCTGGCTGATTTTTATACGCATAACGCCCGCCGTGATCGCTATGGTTGCAGATATGCCCCATGTCAAAGGCATCCAAGAAGCCGTAAGGTCCATAATCGAGGGTCATACCCAAAAGCGAGATGTTGTCCGAGTTTAGCACCCCATGACAAAAGCCCACGCCTTGCCATTGTGCCATCGTCACCGCGTTTAGGATCGCTGAAATCGTTAAAACGGCTTGCAATTGCTGAACAGGCGAAAAATCGATACCCTTCGTTTTGAAAAAGGCACGGAAAAGATAGCCAATATAAGGCGTTAAACGCTCAGCATAGCCATGACGTCCCCAATACTCCACATGCCCCAAACGTAAGAAGGACGGGGCGACTCGCAAGACCATCGCAGCACTTTCTCGTGTTTCTCGATACACGGGCGTTTGAACGTCGTGGACTAGGGAAACGGCTCGTGTGCTGGGGATGCCGAGTTGATACACCGCTTCTGATGCCAAATACTCACGCACCGAAGACCGTAAAACCGCTTTACCGTCGCCACTACGAGAGTAGGGCGTGATGCCTGAACCCTTCAACTGGAGTTCAACAGACGTAGATTTTTCAAAGAAATCAAAGGCGTCGAATGCCCATTCGCTGTTACCTTGTTCTTTTTTACGGTGGATGAAGTCGCTCACCAAGTTTTGAAAGGCTTTTGGGAAGAACTGTGAAATCGACACGTTTTCATCGGTCGCCACAATCGCAGCCCTGCCGTCACCCAATTGTGGGTTAAAGTAGCCGAACTGATGCCCTGCGTATAAGGTGGCAATCGCTTCTTCGATACCGTAGCCTGTTCTTTCGCCTTTGTAAAGCCCCAAGCGATCTTCTGAAGACATCGCTTTGAGCTGAGGCAAGGCATCGAGCAAATCCACATTTTCATGCAGCAGTTGAGCATGGGGCAAATCTTCTATAGCGACGGTATGAAAAGCCAAGGGTTCCGTATCAAAACTAAAATCAGGAGAAGTCCACATCTTGTGTTTGCCTCTTTATAAAAATGGCGGAGAAGGAGAGATTCGAACTCTCGGTAGAGTCACCCCTACACAGTCTTTCCAGGACTGCACCATAGACCACTCGGACACTTCTCCATGCCATGTAATAAGTGTAAAACAAAGATAACGCAAGGTCAATCGCAAGCTTTAGAATCTATCTTCATACCAATTAAACGAATAAATGTCGTGTTGCCTATTCGTTGTCGTTCGGGTTCTCGATGTGCTTATGGTCGTCTTTGTACACCTCACACATCTGCGAGTCTAGGCTCCTAGAATCCACCTAGTCGCTTTTCAAGCGTTTAAATGGTATTAGAATTGGCTATAATCACACGCCTCAACAAAGCAAGCTAAATAAAATACGATTTACGACGAATCATCCACGCCCCAATCAGTAAAAGGATGAGCGACGGTAACAGACACGAAAGAGCCACTGAAAGATCGTAAGGCACGAGTCCACCAAAGGTAAGCAAGCCCCCTTGCCCCAAGCTAATGCTAATGTTGCGTCCGATATAAAGGGCAAACAAGGCGATAATCGCATACAAAAAGCCCTTGGCACTGCTTTGACGTGGCGGTGCCAACGCCAAAGGAAACGCCATAAACATCAATGCCAAACAGTTCAAGGGTTGAGCCAGACGCTCCCACAGCATAGTGACCCATTTACGAGGGACTTCATGCCCTGCTTGACGCTCAGTTTCAATGTGTCGAGCCAGTTCCATAAAGCCCACCTTAGAATGATGAAAACCTGTTTTGCTTTGCGAAAGAATGTCTTCATCCACATTCAACAAATGGGACCTCTGCACCTGATTCATACCATTGACCACATAACGATTTTCGCCTGCCAAGGCACTAAAAATCCTCACCCCATTGAGCTGCCATTGCGGGGCACGGTAATCCGCCGAATCAGCTTGAATGACTTCAATATTACCACTTTTACTGCGTTGCACGAAGGTAAAGCCTTCCAAGTGATTCAGGCTGGCTTTTTCGGCTCGAATCAATTTCACCCACCGCCCTTCTTTAAAGAGAGGTAGCACAATACCGTCTTTCGTGAGCTTGAGTTGAGACGAAGTAAGCACCTCTTCACGAAGGTCATCCTCCATGCGTTGAGCCTTGGGAATGAGCCATTCGGTCGACGCAAAGGTCAAGCACGCCATCACCAGCCCCACGATGAAGGCTGGTCGAAAAATACGCCATAAACTCACCCCATTCATACGTAAGGCAATGAGTTCAAACTGTTGATTTAAGTGGCTATAAACCAGCAGTACCGTAAAAAAGACACTTGGTGGAAAGGCAAAAGCAAAGGCGATGGGTACTTGCAAAATCAGGAACTGAAACGCCAGGCTCAAGGGTAAACCCAAGTCTTGCATCTCCTTTAGAAAATCAAAGAGCGTGTCACTAAAAAACACGATCAACGTCACCAAAGTAATCGTCAGCCCCAGCATTTTCCATAGCTGTTTGCCGATATAAGCTTCCAAACGATTTGCAAAAAACACGCAGGCATTCCATTCGTTAAATAAAGGTAACAATTTTATTATATCTCGAAATTTATGGTATCATAGTTTTTGTATTCATTGGTTATGATTATTGAATTGGAGACATTCCTCATGGTATTAAAAGAACTAAACGAAGCCGATTTTCAAAGTACGATTGACACAGGGGTGACCTTGGTTGATTTTTGGGCACCTTGGTGTGGACCATGTCGTTCATTGGCGCCGATTTTGGAAGAAGCGGCGGGTGACTTAGAAGGTCGTGCGACGATTGCCAAAGTCAACACGGACGAAAACTTGGCGTTGGCTCAAAAATACGGCGTTTCCAGCATCCCGTTTATGGTGGTGTTTAAAGATGGCGAGCCTGTTGCACAAACCGTTGGTGTGAAGCCTAAGGGCGAGATCGTCAGCATGATTGAAGCTCATTTGTAAGCCATACATTCATGACCAACAACGAAGACGCCAGACGCTATTTAATCGTTTAATGGGTATGAGTAGACCAACAATTTTTATTCCCCTATTTTACCAAAACAATAGACTTTTTCTGTATCCTCATCTGTTCTTCTTTGTCGTCCTTATTTTAAAATCCACGCTGTTTATTTTGAATACGTTCTTGCTTTGCTTTGTCATGAGTAAAGTAACGATGCCAAAGCCAACGTAATACTAATGATGTATGGCGAATGGGCGAAACACCCCGTGGTTTTTCGAGTGCCTCAACCGCAGGCAGGGCTTGGGTCGTTTCGATAAAGACCGCCAATTGTTTTTCAAAGTTTGCCACGTAGTGTGTGTAACCACTGGTATAGGCTTCGATACCCTCGGGCGTCACAATACGGACTTCTGCACCACAGAGCTGAGCTTCATCGAGCAAGGCGGAACAGGCGTCGTAAGAATACAACACCCGTGTGCGTCGCAGTAAGACGGCTAGTTCCTCACGGCTATTAGGAGAGTTCATGGTAATTTCTACAAGACCCTCGGTTTCGGGCGCATTTCGACACTTACCCCCCTTGTAGACGAAGCTGCAATCTTCGGTTTTGGGTTGACCATCGTTGTAAAACAGCGACGTATCAATCCAAGGCACGGTAAGTAAGGGGACTTCTGGATAAAAGGCACGTGTGTAGCTAAAGACTGTTTCACTCGGGTGAAACTGGTTTGCTCCAGCGATCTTACCAGGGTAATACAGTACATAGCGAATGACGCGTGCGACTTGCAGCGGATTACCGTGAACAATCTCGGGGTAAATCACCACAGCCTCACGTTGAAGTTCGGGTGTAATGTGATCCAAATAGCGGTATTGTGATTGATAAGGCTTACTTGAATAGAGATACACTTCAAAGCCACGTGCCAGTAAGGCATCCGCAAGCAAATGCATCACTCGTACTCCGTTGCTTCGTGAGAGTGTGGGCGTCCAGATAATGTAAGGTCGTTTGTACATGAGGTCTATACCTTATCCTTATTTTTTGATACCCATGGTATAGGGTGTTAGCGTGAAAACAAGCTACGAGGGCGACGAATAATCTCCTTCAATCGTTCTCGCCAGTGGAGTGGCTTTTGCCTTACGACATTTACCAGCGAAGAATGCCGAAGTGCTTCCAATAAAATCGAACTGTCCACTTCCATAGAAGAGTTTAGAATTGTTTGTAAGAGAGCTTTGGAAGTAAGCCTTTTCTTCGATTCTTCCGACAAAAAATCTTCATATTTGCCCATGGAAAATTGTAACATTTTTACCATAAAAGTCTTATAAAGAATGGGGTTTGCAGGCGTAATTTGTAATACGTCGTAAAAGAAAGCGTCCCAATTGACAATCTGTTCCAGGGAAGGGGAATTTGTTCGTGTCCAAGTATCCTGTAGTGGATGACGTCTCACCCACATCAATTGGGGATCTTCAAACAAAATACTTGTACCATGACCTGCAAGCTTCACCATAAAAGGCCAATCATTAAACTTTGAAAATCGCTCATATTCTAAGGACGTGTTTAAAAAAGCGTCTGTACGATAAATGGCAGAAGCATAGCAAATCCGTTCTTGAAAATACATAAAATTGGCAAAGGCTTTTTGTGTTTGGAAGTATTGAGCCTTTTTAGAAACACTAAGCCCTGTAAGCTGAGGGGAAGAAGCATCTTCAAACTCAACATAACGTGTGGCGATTAGAGAGGTATTTTTGTATTGGTTTAAGGCGGTCAAGGCGAGTTCTAAATATTGTGGATGAAGTAAATCATCATCGTGAAACAGCATGACATAAGGCTGGTTAGCCAGTTTTTTTGCGGTGTTAAAATTGCCAAGCCAACCATTTGTTTTAACGTAGACAACCCCTCTGTCGGCATAGCGAGCCACAACAGATTCAGTATCATCGGTGCTTTCATTATCCAGTACCACGATCTTTTTAACCCCTGCGGTTTGGCTCAAAAGGCTTTCTATCGATGCCTGAACATACGTCGCACGGTTATGTGTTGTAATGAAAATCTGAATATCATCGATGCTAAACATAGGGCTTTCCTTTCAGCACAATGGTTTTATTTTAAAAAACCTGTGGCTCCTGTGAGAAGTAGACAACCCGTTACGTTCATACGCTCACCTCCTCGGCAAGTTGCCATTGTTGAAACTCTGCGCGATCTAAAAACGGGGCCATGTCTTCCAAGGAAGGAGAAACCATGCTGCCATCAGGGAGCTGGCGGGCGGAAAGCTTGGGGCTGAAGCTGTACTCCGAATCCACGACGACTTCGCAGACCATGGGTCCTTCGCTAGCGAGTACCTCAAGCAAACGCTCACGCAAGTCTTCAGCACCTTGAATACGGCAAGCAGGGAGTCCAAAAGCCCCAGCGACTTTCACAAAATCAGGCACGCTCACGCCACTACAAGCGGAAGAAGCCGTCATTCGACCCTTGAAGAAATTTCGCTGGGTGTTTTTAATCGAAGCATAACCCCCATTTTGAATGATAAACAATTTGATGGGCAGTTGGTGATACCGCAACGTTTCAAGCTCCTGAAGGTTCATCATCAGCGAGCCATCCCCTGAAACGCAAATCACAGGGCGTCCGTGAGCTTCTAAGGCGGCACCGATGGCAGCGGGCAAATCGTAGCCCATCGAAGCATTGCCTGAGTTAAGTAGAAAGCGTTGCCCCGCCTTTACTTGAGCCGTTTGAAAGCTACACACACAGGCGGAGCCATTGGCCATCACCCAGATGGCGTTTTCAGGCGTCGCCTCGGAAAGGGTTCGCACGAAGTGATAGGGGTTAAGCAAGTTGGCATCGGTTTGTTGATACTCGGGGGTGTTGGCGTGTGCAAAGCGAGCCTTGCAGTCTTGGCACCACGCCACCCAGTCTCTGGCAGTGTGGGCGGGCATCGCCGAAAGCAAGGCAGGCAGAAAGTCCGCCAAGTCCGCATTAATAGGCAAATCAGGGACGACGGTGGGCTTTTTTAGCTCAGCTTCGTCGATATCTACCACAATTTTAAAGGCATTTTTGGCGTAGTTTTCGTAGTTATAGCTGGCTTGGCGAATGTTATTCCGAGTCCCCAAACAAAGCACGACATCCGCATTTTGGAGGGCAAAGTTGCCCGAACGCTGACCAACCGTGCCAATGCGTCCTGCAAAAAGGGAGTGGTCGTCAGGCAGCACATCCATGCCGTTAAAGGTGGTTACGACGGGAATTTGTAGGATTTTCAGCAACTTATAAAAAGTCGATTCTTGCTTGGAAAGCCGAATGCCATGCCCCGCCACAATCAAGGGACGCTTGGCTTTAAGCAAGCGAGCCAGCACGTCTTCAATAGGCAAAGTCGTTGCCGTTGGCTCGGGGGGCGTGAAAGCGGGTAAGGTGTCGGGGTCGATGAGGGCCGCCTGAATATTGATGGGAATATCCAACCATACAGGGCCAAAGCGTCCGTGAGTGGCTTCATAGATGGCTTTATCTAAGTGATAGCGGATGCTTTCAGGCTCCGAAATAAGGACGGCATACTTCGTTAGTGTCCGCACCATGGAGACGCTATCCACCTCCTGATCGCCCAGCTGTCGTAGGGGAATCTCGGGGCAAGACGCCACCGTGGTACTAATCTTTACCTGTCCCGACAAGTACAGCACAGGCACGGAATCCGTCCATTGTCCAAACACGCCGTTGAGGGCATTGATGCCACCAGGTCCCGTCGTTACATTCACCACGGCGAGACGTTGATTCACACGAGCGTAGCCTTCGGCCGCTATGGCACAGGCTTGTTCGTGATGATTCGCCATGTAGGTAAGTTCTCGCCCCAAGCTGTCGTTGAGGTGCATGGCTCCACCGCCAGAAACCATAAAAACCTGTTCTACACCGTGAACCTGCTTCAAGCGTTGGGCAATGTAATCAGAGACTTTTATCATACAAGAAGCCCTTTTTTTAAGGCATTGGCATCTTCCAATACAAAGCTCGCTTCTTGTTTCAAGGATTCTTTGTTTGCTTCATAACCCCACAAAACCGCACAAGAAGCAATGCCCGCCTGCTGTGCCGCAGCCATATCCGAACAAGTATCACCCACCATTAGGGTGGATTCACGGTTCAGTTGGTGTTCTGTTAAAATCTGTTCCAACATGTGATATTTTGAAAGACGCCGTCCTTCAATCGAATCAATTGTCAACACCGATTCAAACCTTGTGAGCCGAAACTGCACAAGTAAATGTTGCGTGGGTAAAGCGGGCTTATTGGTTGCGATAAAAAGGCGTTTCCCTTTCTGAAGGAGGGTTTTAAGCCACTCTGAAACACCCTCATAAAGGTAACTGTAGGCGTGAGGATTGGTGTCATAGGCAGCACGAAACAATTGTATTGCATTGCCCAGTTCTTCTTCAGACGCAGGAGAAAGCAATACATTGATTAAAATGTCTCGAATGGGCGGCCCAATCAAGGTAGGAACGAGTAAAGATGGGTCAAAAGGCAAACCTGATTCTTTTAAAGCCAAAGCCAAGCTTTCCAACACATCTGCCGAAGAGTTCACCAAGGTGCCATCCAGATCAAATATATAGTTCTCAAAGTTGCTTAGAGAACTAGGCATACGCCACACCACCAAATTTTTCAATCAGGGCTTTGTATCGAGTTTCCAACATTGTGATACGAGCAATGTCTTCTTGGAAAATCAAACCGTAGTAATCACGCTTGTTTTTAAGCCACATGAGTTCAAAGCCAACCGCTTTAACAAGACTTTCTTCAGATGTGTTACCCGCCAAAGCTTTTTGGGCGTCGAAAATAATCTTACGTGTTTCAAACTTATAGAGACTACCTTCAGGCAACTGACGAAAGAAGGGTAAGGAATCGGAAGAAACACCGCCACCAATGATAAGCTTTTTATCGTGAGCCGTCGTTTTTTGAGCCAATACTTGGGCAAGGTTGAGAATCTGATCCGAGTTGATGTCATCACGAGACAAGCCCATGGAACCCGTCATGTCTACCCGACCCAGCACAATCCCTGTAAGGTCTTTCGCTTCAGGGATTTCAAGCATCTCGCTAAAGTTGTGAAAGCCCGTGATGGTTTCAATGTTGATGAGGAAGGCTACATCCGCCCGTTCTTCTTCGGGGAAGGCTAGCTTGGTGGATTGGATGTATTTTTTTAAGGCATAAGGCGATTCAATCATGGGGGCAATGATGGCATTGACGCCGATGGTACGAGCTTCGTACATATCTTTCAAGGCTTCGCAACCACCAATTTTAATGCTTAAATCCAAGCCTGCACGTGTGATGACTTCCTTCAAGCGAAGGGCTTCTTCCATACGTGTGCCTTCGGCTTCAAACTCAGCTTTAATGCCAATGACATTATGGTTTTCCTTTAAATCAAGCAGCAGCTCGATCATTCTCTTTTCTAAATGGTTCATGATGTTCTCAACTTTCTTTTACTTATCACATAGCAAACGGGATTGTTCTATCTCTTTTAGTTTACTATAAAAATCAAATAATTCCAGAACGGAATCCTGAATGGGGGTAAAACAAAGCTCACCCAGTTCTTCTTGAAGACGAGCATTGCAACCCGTGTAATCCAGGCCGTAGTCATCATTTGCCATATTAATAGGTAGATCCTTGCCACTGGTAGAGCGTACTAAATTCGCCAAATCCACCAATTCGTGTATCTCGTTGGGGACTACGTTGTAGGCGGTGTGTTGCGGACGATGCTCGATAAAGTGGCGAATCACAGGTACTAAATCAGGGGCATAAAGGTAGCTAAAGCGACGATTTTGCCGTAGCGTGATGGGCAAATCGACCAGCGTTTTACACACGGCGTTCGAAATAAAGCGAATTTGCCAATCTTCATGTGGACCAAAAATCCCGAAGATGTGGAGATTCACGCTTTGGGGCAGTAATTCAAGCTGTTGACCCATGACGTATTTGCAAAAGCCATGTTCATCGTTGGGGAAGCGGTCAAACTGCTGAGATTCAGTCACACGGGTGATAGGCCGAGACGTATCATAAATGGCTCCAGATCCTAAATTGATAAAGGTGCCAAAACGATGCCGATGGCGTTGCAGGTTGTGAAACAACCGTAGATTGCTTTGCAACAAATCTGTGGCATCCACAGCATTACGATGCCCTGGTTTGACAGCACTGTGAATCACGGCTTCAAACTCTCGTTCTTGAAAGTAGGCATCCACGGCGGCGGTATCACGGAGGTTGAGTTCCTGGCTACTGGGGGCTTCGATGTGATAGTCGCTTGCTAAAGAAGAGTCAAGCAGGGTGCGACCAATAAAACCATTACCGCCTGTGAGTAAAATCCGCTTCATTTACACGACCACCGCAGATTTTTCAGCCACAAAGGCGTGAATCAACGTGGAGGTGCGAGCCAATTCCGTTTCACCCAAACCGGGGTAGACACCCACCCAGAAGGTGTGGTTCATAATGAAATCCGTGTTGGGCAGTAGGGCATAATGGGCTTCAGTCAGCTCGCTGGAGTTCAGTAGCGGCGAATCGAGAATGCGAATGGGTACGCCGCAGTCGGTCATCATGGGCTGGCGAAGCAGGTTGCCTGCAAACAACTGACGCGTCCCTACGCCGTTGGCTTCCAAATACTGCACGAGGTCCTGCTTGGTGAACGGTGCCTCGTCTTTAACGGAAATCAGGAAGCCAAACCAAGACGGATCCACATTTTCCGCCACCGAAGGAAGCATCAGAACGTCCTGCAAATCGGCTAAAGCCTTGAGCAAGTAAGCGGCGTTGGCCTTGCGTTGAGCCAAAAAGGCGGGTAATTTATCCAGCTGAGCCAAGGCAATGGAAGCCTGCCAATCGGTGATTTTGAGATTGAAGCCAATGTGGGAATAGGTGTATTTGTGATCGTAACCCGTGGGCAAATTACCCAAGTTGCTCATGCAAAAACGGTTGTTGCAGGTATTATCCTTACCAGGGGGACACCAGCAATCACGTCCCCAATCACGGAAGGACATCATAATTTTGTTGAGCGTCGCATCGTTCGTCACCACGGCACCGCCTTCACCCATGGTCATATGGTGGGCGGGGTAGAAGCTATACGTGGCAATATGACCAAAGGTACCCACTTTTTTGCCGTTGAACTCGGCACCAAGAGCATCACAGCTGTCTTCAATCAACCATAGGTTATACTTTTCACAGAGGGCGACAATGGCGTCCAAATCGAAGGTGTTACCAAGGCTGTGAGCCAAGAAAATCGCCTTCGTTTTAGGTGTCAGCGACGCTTCAATCTGCGAGACGTCGATGTTATAACTACCAATTTCGCAATCCACAAAAACAGGCACCAAGCCATGTTGGATGATGGGGTTTACCGTGGTAGGGAAGCCTGCTGCTACGGAAATGACTTCATCGCCCTTTTGCAAACGGCGATCACCTAACTTTTGAGAGGTAAGAGCAGAAAAAGCCACCAAGTTGGCGGAAGATCCCGAGTTTACAGTGAGGGCAAAACGCACGCCCAAGTATTCGGCGAAGTGTTTTTCAAACGCATCGTTGAAACGCCCTGCGGTGAGCCACATATCGAGGGAAGCATCCATCATGTTACAAAGTTCGGCTTCATCAAGCACTTTTCCAGAGGCTGGGATGTAGCTCATGGGCTTTTTTTCGCCCCCATGAACGTGTTGGAAATAGGCCTTGGCGGCCTCTTTTACAGCGTTGCGTAATTGTTGTTCCATAGTAATTTTTCATACTCCTTAATATGCGAGAGGGTTAATAAAGTCATATCGGCAGGCGTGGAAGTACCCGCGTAAAAGGCTTGGTACCAAGCGATTGTTTTTTGGATGGCTTCTTTCGCCGTGTAGCGAGGGTGCCAATTCAAACGCTGAGCCGCTTTTTCGATGTTCAAAGTCAGTAGAGTCGCTTCGTGGAGGGTATCAGCTTTGTGAAGGAGCATCTCGCCACGACCGTAGGTGGCAATTACCTCTTCGACGACTTTGCCTACCGTTAGAACGCTTTCTTCGTTGGGGCCAAAGTTGAAGCCTTCGGCATACACTTCGCCCGATTCAAAGAGTCCTTGCCCCAAGAGCAAGTAGCCTGCCAGCGGTTCCATCACATGCTGCCAAGGACGCACGGCCTCAGGGTTTCGGATTTCAATACAGCGATCTGCCTCAATGGCTCGCACGCAGTCGGGAATCAAGCGGTCTAAGGCCCAATCGCCGCCGCCAATGACATTGCCTGCCCGAGCGTTAGCCAAGGCATAAGGTTTTCCGCCTGCTAAAAAGGATCGCCTGAAGGAAGAGGCCATAATTTCCACGCAAGCTTTGGAAGAGGAATACATGTCATGACCCCCCATGGGGTCTTCTTCACGGTAACCTTGCAGGACTTCTTTGTTTTCGTAGCATTTGTCCGTAGTAACATTTACAACGGCTTTGACGCTCGCACACTGGCGAGAAGCTTCCAGCACCTTGAGCGTTCCCATGACGTTGGTTTCGTAGGTGGAAATAGGTTCCGCATAGGACAGACGCACCAAAGGTTGAGCCGCCAAGTGCAGTACAATCTCAGGTTGATGCTCCTGAAACACGGCATTTAATGCCACTGCATCGCGAATATCCCCAAACACGGACGTACAAACATCGCCCAAAGCCACGGCATGATAAAGCGAAGGCGTTGTTTCTGGCGGTAAACTATAACCCACTACTCTTGCTCCAAGGTGGTGCAACCAAAGCGTTAGCCAGCTCCCCTTAAAGCCCGTATGCCCTGTGACGAGAACTGTTTTGCCACGATAAAAATCAGCAAAGGTCATCCTAATCCCAGCCTTTCCAAGGGGCTTTCCCTGATAACCACAAATCCGTCAGTTCGTTTTTATCCCGTAGGGTATCCATAGGTTGCCAAAAACCTTCGTGTTTGTAGGCGTTGAGCTGTTTCGCTTTCGCCAAGCTTTCCAAAGGCGTGCGTTCCCAAATGACGTGATCACCTTCGGGCAGATAGTCAAAAATACCAGGTTCCAGTACGAAGAATCCACCGTTAATCCAAGCACCGCCTGCAGTCGGCTTTTCTTCAAAGGAATGAATGCCATTGTTGGCGTCAATCCCCACGGAACCAAAGCGTCCGCTGGGCTGTACCACGCTCATGGTCGCCAGCTTGCCAGCGGCCTTGTGAGCAGCCACCACGTTGGCAATGTTGATATCTGCCACACCATCGCCGTAGGTCAACATGAAGGGGGCATCGCCGAGGTATTGTTGGGCTTTTTTGATGCGTCCACCCGTGAGGGTATCTTGCCCTGTATAGAGCATCGTTACCTTCCAAGGCTCGGTGCGTGTTTTGTGTATTTCCACACTATTTTCTTGCATGTCCACGGTAATGTCTGAATAGCGGGAATAGTAATTGATAAAATAATCTTTAATCATGTGGGATTTGTAGCCCGTGAGAATCACAAAATCATTAAATCCGTAGTGGGAATAGATCTTCATAATGTGCCAAAGTATAGGCTTCCCACCAATTTCCACCATGGGTTTAGGCTTTAAGTCGGTTTCTTCACTAAGACGAGTGCCGAGACCACCAGCTAGCAAGACAACTTTCATTAGAAATCCAATCATTTCATAGATAATATACAGGGACAGTATAGCGTAAAAAATCAGGCAGTTCAACAAAGGTTTTTCAATGTCAGAACCCATCTTCATGAAAATGGATAATGGTGTATAATTAGGTATTGTTTGTCAAGAGAGTCTTTTACAATGCCTTATCCCAGCGATATTACCGAAGAGCAATACCAGCTTGTTTCAGATATTTTTAGTGTCGGTCTTTGGGGAAACC
>CANGYO010000047.1 GCA_947458095.1 Vampirovibrionales bacterium
TAGTGTTTTAAAGATTTTTCCGTACAGTAGGCTAGACGAGGAGCCTAGATTATTTTGTGAAGAAGTGTAGATAGACCTACATGACTGAACAAAATAATTGTAGCGACAAAGTATAGGCACTGTAGGGGAAATTATTTAAAATACTATAGAATCCGCCTATACGCTATTCAAACTGGGAACTGGTATGATGACGACCAGCCCAAAAAACAAGCGACAAATCCAAAAAATGAAAAAACAAAGGTCTCTGACGACGACCAGCTAAAAAATAAAACGAGAAACCCTACTACTTCTTTTTAAACAAGCCCAAACCAGCAGGATGAAAACTAGCGAGTTCCGCTTGACTTTCCGCCAAGGCTTGACGCAACTTCTTATTTTCTTCTAAAACCAACAGCAAATGCTTGGCGATGACCTGCTTTTCCAATTGAATATCCCCCACTTGAAAAACATCATGCAAAAAGCGTTCACGATTCATTAATGTCGCCAACTTGCTGGCAATGAGATGGCTGGTCTTGACCAAGTAAGCATCCGTTTCAGGGGGAATAGGCAAGTCTAAATCCAGCGATGCTAGCACATCTTCAGAAATGGCGGCGTCTTGACTTTTAAGCGCTTGCATAAAGGTACGCTTTAATAAAAGCTGTTCTTGCTCAGGCACTTCTTTAAATAAAGGATCTTCACTCAGCAAATGTTCGGCTTCTTCCCATGCACGGCTTTCTTCGGGCAAGTGTTGCGTGGCTTCAAGTAGCTTGTCTAAAGGGCGACTTTGCTGACGGATGCTGTTCATCAAGGCATCGGTTTCTTGGCGTTCGCTGACACGCAGGAGCTTTCGCCATTCGGGCGAAAATAGACTGGGGCGAGATTCCGCTTCAAGGGGACGTTCTTCGGCGGTGGAGCGTTGGGCAGACATAGGGCATCCTTTGGGAGATGAAAACGTTTACATTTAAGTATACTACACAAGCATCTGCTTTGCCTAGTCTTTCTTTTTCATGTATGATGTTGGAATATACAGAGAACATCCTGTTCCCTCTCCTTGAGGAGAGGGCTAGGGAGAGGGGGGGATGCCTAGATTCCAGTGTTTGCATCTACTCCCCACCCCAACCCTCCCCTTAAAGGGGATTAAAGGGGAGGGCGTAAAACCACTCGTTAATTAGGAAATCGTATGCCGTACTTAAGTCTAAGCCATATCGACAAGCAATTTGGGGAAACCGCTGTCTTGAAAGACATCAGCCTTGATGTGGAAGCAGGGGATTTCGTCGTCTTGGTTGGCTCTAGCGGATGCGGAAAATCCACCTTACTGCGATGCATTGCTGGGCTTGAAACGCCTACGCAAGGCGAGATTGTCTTAGAAGACGAGAGCATCCTCAACAAGGCTCCGCAAGATCGTGATGTCGCCATGGTCTTTCAGAATTATGCCTTGTATCCTCACATGAACGTCTTTGACAATATGGCGTTTGGCTTAAAAATGCGAAAAGTCCCTAAACTTGTGATTCAAGAAAAAGTCCAGCATGCTGCGACATTGTTAGGTTTGGAATCTTTGTTATTGCGTAAACCCAGCCAGTTAAGCGGTGGACAGTGCCAACGTGTCGCTTTGGGCAGAGCCATCGTGCGTAACCCCAAGCTCTTTTTAATGGATGAACCTTTGTCTAATTTAGACGCTCAATTGCGTCAACAAATGCGTCAAGAACTCAAAGCCTTGCATCAAAAACTAGGGGCGACCACGCTGTATGTCACCCATGACCACACCGAAACCTTGACCTTGGCAGACAAAATCGTGGTGATGAATCAAGGTAAGGTGGCTCAATATGCCAGCCCTGTCACGATGTATCAAAAACCTGCGAATGTCTTTGTGGCTCGTTTTATGGCACAAATGAACATCTTACAAATTCAGAAACAGGGTGAAACCTTTCAGTTAGAAAGCCCAGAAGGCAACGTGTTTACAGAAGATTTACAGATGCCTGAAGTCCTTCAAAACGCCTTGACGCCTTTCTTTGAAGCATCAGAATCCAAGAAAGTCCTTTTGGGGATTCGCCCTGAACATTTGTATGTGCAGACAACCGTGCAAGTTCATGAAGAGACGGTGGACTTTCTGGCGTATTTACAGCATCGGGAACTGCATGGGGCGTATCAAACCTTGCGTCTGTCGGCAACACCAGAAACGGCGGTGGCACTGGTGGCTCATGCGTCGTTTGATGCCTTTGCGTCTTCGGTGGCACAAATGCCTTTGTCGGTGGGTTTTGCGTGGGACAAGGCTCAATTTTTCGATGCCGAAAGTGAAGATCGTCTTCTTTTGTAGAAAGCTTGGCAGGGGACTTTGTTTACGTTAAAGTTCATAGAGACCCTATAGAAAAGGATTCTACCCCATGCCTTTTTCCCCTTGCCTAGAAGACAAAAACCTTGCCCCCTTGCCTCGACGTTTGAAGGTAATGAGCGTGTTTGGCACTCGCCCTGAAGCGATTAAAATGGCGCCTGTGGTCAAAGGCTTAGAAGCGTGTGCGTGGATAGAATCCGTCGTCTGCGTCACGGCACAGCATCGCCAAATGTTGGATCAAGTCTTGAGCCTCTTTACTATTCACCCCGATGTGGATCTCAACATCATGGCACCCAATCAAGATCTCTTTCACATCACCAGCAAAGTGTTATTGGCGATGAAAGACGTACTCGCCGAACATCAGCCCGATGTCGTCTTGGTGCATGGGGACACCACCACCACCTTTGCCACAAGCCTTGCCTGCTACTATGCTCGCATTCCTGTGGGTCATGTGGAAGCAGGTCTGAGAACGTATAATAAAGATTTTCCCTTTCCTGAAGAAATCAACCGTGTCTTGACGGATGCCGTGGCGGATCTCTTCTTTGCACCCACCGCCACGTCTGAAGAAAACCTTCTGCGTTTGGGGGCGAAAGCCTCTGGGATTTATGTGACAGGCAATACTGTCATTGATGCTTTATTTGAAACCTTGGCATCTGCAAAAGCCAAGCAAGTGCCGTCGTCTGTTAGCCTTGAAGCGGGGCAACGCTTGGTACTCGCCACCGTGCATCGTCGAGAAAACTTTGGCGAACCATTGAACGATATTTTAGAGGCTTTACTTGAAATTGTGAATCGTTTTGATGATGTGGTGTTGGCGTTGCCTGTGCATCCGAATCCGAATGTGAAGCCTCGTGTGGAAGCGGTCTTGGGGGGGCATCCTCGTATTCAGTTGTTGGCACCTCAAGAGTATGAGCCGTTTTGCTTGTTGATGCAAGAAGCGTCGTTGATTTTGACCGATTCGGGCGGTGTGCAAGAAGAAGCCCCTTCTTTGGGGATTCCGATTTTGGTGTTGCGAAATGAGACGGAGCGTCCTGAAGCGGTGGAAGCTGGCACCGTGCAGTTGATTGGTCCGAATAAGACGGCGTTGATTGAAGCGGCATCCGCTATTTTGGCAGGAACCGCTTCGCAAGAAAGCATGCCTCAAAATCCGTATGGGGACGGTAAGGCGGTGTCTCGTATTCTTTACGCCTTACATCAATTTGCTGAAGCTCGTTTGTAATTAACCATACGTTGCCTCTTCGCTGTCGCTACGATTTTTTGTTATGTAGGTCGCCTACACGCCCGCACAAAAAATATAGGCTCCTAGAATAGCCTAAGGTCTGCTCAATTCCATAAAATTTCAAGCTTCGGCGATTTGCTTATCAAGCATCGCTTCATCAAGCGGTGTGTACCACCGCACATAGATTTCATCACTGTAAAAGTCAGGCTGTTCCATCACCACTTCATAACGAGCTTCCAAAAACAAGAGCGACAAAAAGCAAGATACCAAATCTGTTTCCGCCAAGTCCGACAAGCTACTTAAGCTTAATTGAGCATCCTTGTCGGCTTTGTCCAAATAAAGCCCCAAGACTTCATGCACCCAATGCACAGTTTCTTCTTGAAATTCGTCGTGAGCCAATGCCGTAATATCTTCGGTGGAAAGATCCGCAAAATCACGCATCCCTACACGACGGCGGTCGATCCGTTCAATTTTATGACGAGCCGTCCGTTCTTTTTCAAGGGCTTCGTACTTTTTAAGTTCACTAATCAAGTCGTTCAAGGTCACTTGGCGGATGCGTTTTTGCTTGGCACTACTACGGCGTTCCAACACCTCATTAAGGCTACCGTAACGAGCTTTGACCGCCTGATGCAAACGCTCGCTGATGTCCGCATTAAGCGACGCCACATCAACCAGATTGCCGTCTTCGTCGTATTCTTGAAGATCCAACAGGTCGGCATCTTCCAAATAGTCTTGCTCAAAGGGGTCAAAACCAGCGAGTAAATCGCTTTTCATACGAAGTAAAACCGCCAAATATAGCAACGTTTTGCCTGTTAACCGCATGAAGGCTTGAGCTTTGGCGTCAATCACCCCCTCGTTTAAGGCAAGCGTGGAGGCTGAACTAGCATGAAGGGCTTGCTGTTCTAAAACCGCTTCTTCACTCAAGCGTTCCACATAAGCGAGATACTCGTCCGTGACTTTGGCGATGTCCACATTCCACGGATCAATGCTCCCTTTTTTGGCGAGATCCAACAGGATCTCAATGCCTTCAGACGCTTGGGGCAAGGCATCGTTTGGGGGAAGGGCTAGGCTTGCGTTCACGACATGCCCTCCTTATTTTAAGACTTTGGCAGAGCGGGGGCGTCCTGCGGGTCTATTTGCGGATTGAGTGAACGGTTGACGGGCTTCGTGATGGGAGCCGTCGACTTCTTTAATGGGAGCATCCAGTTCATCATGCAAGATAGGCGTTTGGGACGTATTGGCTTCGTTCGTTTTGCCTTCAAGCATGGCTCGCAATTGAATGCCTGTGACCTTTGAAATGCCGTTCTTACGTTGGGTCACGCCCACCGTGCGATCCGAGTTTTCAATCATCGGCTTACGCAGGGATACCACCACAAATTGAGCGTGCTTCGATTCTCGCAAAACCATGTTCGACAATTTTTCAACGTTGATGCCGTCGAGGTTTTGATCGACCTCATCCAAGGCGTAAAACGGAGCAGGCATCGTACGTTGCAAGGCAAAAACAAATGCCAAGCTGGTGAGCGATTTTTCCCCACCGCTCATGGCTTCAATGCGTTGCGTTTTCTTCCCACGAGGGCTGGCTTCAATGGTAAGCCCCCCTTGGAAAGGGTCGTCAGGCGAAGTAAGAATAAGCTGCCCGTAACCGTCCGAAAGTTCGGCGTAAATGCTTTGGAATTGCTGATTCACACTATCAAACGCCTTCATAAAATACTGGCGTTTCATGGCTTCATAACCTTCAATACGGCTGTTCAGCACTTGGCGTTCGCTGGAAAGGGTTTGTACCTTTTCGTTGAGTTCGTCTTGACGGCGAGTCACCGTGGCAAATTCGTCGATCGCCTTCATGTTCACAGGTTCCATGTCCGCCATTTTACGCTGAAGCTTGGCAATTTTTTGCGTGACTTCATCCTGCCCTTTGAGGCCGTCTTCTTTGAGTTGCTCATCTAAATCAGGATAGATCTTGAGCAATGCGTCTTTTAAATCGTCGACTTGTGGGGTAAGCTCTCGCACATGGGCTTGATTGAGGATGATGCCTTCTTCCGCTTCATGCAAGGCACGCTCAACGCTCACTTTTTCTTTTTCAAAGCCAATCAACTGTTTTTGAATGACCTCTTGAGCGGTTTTCAGCTCTTTCACACCTGCCCCTAACGCATCGACTTCGGCTTCAACCGCCTTGTATTGAGCCTTCAGCGTCAAAATATCCGCTTCATGGGTTTGGATTTCCGCTCGCCATGCCTTTTGCTGCTGGGCGTGTTGAGCTTGAGCTTCACTTTTCTCATCAATGCTCGTACGACGGATTTCCACCTCTCGGTTTTTGGTCATCAACTGCCCTTGAACATCTCTGAGTTGGGCGTCATAGGCTTCTTTTTGAAATTGAGCGTCGCTAATTTCTTCTTTTAAGGCGTTTAATTCTTCATTGCTGAGTTGGGCATCTAAGGCGGTGAGTTGGACGTTGAGTTCGCTTTGCTTGATTTTTAGAGCATTTCGCTGTTCTTCTAAAGTCACCACGCTCAATTCCGCTTCAAGCAGACGTTCCTTTAAAGACGCATTGGCGTCTGATGAACCGACATTTGCCAGCAGAGCTTTCTGCTCTTCGAGCATGGCATCCAGCTGGTTTTTTAGGGAATCGAGTTCGGCTTCAAAGCGACTATGCTTGGGAATGACCACCGAAAGCGTGCTTTGCTTTTCGTGCAAGGCATTTTCAAGCTTTTGCAGATGCGTTTCGCCCTTTTGCTTTTCTTCACCCAAACGCTGAACATCGTGACGCAGGTTGGAAATTTCCACATCACTTTGAGAATCTTTTTGACCACCGCCGAATCCGCTTTTGTTGCCACGCCCTTGAAATTGACTACCCCCTGTCATCGCACCAGTTTTTTCAAGCAAGGCACCGTCTAAAGTCACCATACGGAAACGGTTCATCAAGGGTTTGGCGGCGTCAATGTCTCGCACCACAAGCGTATCACCCAAGGCAAAGCGAAAAATCGTGTCGTAACGAGCGTCATAATCGATCAAGTTAATCGCAAAATCCAAGATGCCTGCCCCCTGCGGAGAATGGTTCGTATTCGCCATACTGGGCTTAATACGCGTAAGAGGCAAAAACGTCGCTCGCCCTGAACGGGTCTGCTGTAGGACTTGAATCCCTTGCTTGGCGACGTTTTCATCATCCACAATAATGTTTTGCATACGTCCACCGAGGGCGATTTCCAACGCCGTTTCATAGGTGGATTCCACCGAAGCGAGCATCGCCAGCGTGCCATGCACACCGTTTAAGTCGGCTTCTAAAATGCTTTTGACACTACGGCTATGGCTGACTTCTTCATAGGCGTTGCGTTGGGCTTCAAGCGTGGCAAGCCGTTCACGACGCTGAAACAAGGCCTGATTCACCTTATTCAGATTCGCCACAAGGGACGCCCTGTCGCCCATGGCTTGATTCACCCAGCTTTCAAGCCGATCTTTTTCTTCCGCTAAGCCCTTGAATTCTTCGGCGATATGGGCTTGACGCTTTTCCACCGACTGCTTACGAGTGGTGAACGACAACATGCCTTGCTCTTGCCGAGCCAAGTCATCACGCAGCCGTGCGATTTCAGAATCCACGCCCAACTGCTCACGATGAATGCTGGCGATCTCATCTTCCAAGCTTTCCGCTTGCCGACGCAAGGCTTGTCGAGCCTCAATCAGTTCCGAATCTTGACTAGACAACCGCTCAATTTGAGCATTGGCGGTATCGAGCCGTTTTTTCTGCGTCGTAAATAAAGCGGTCAATTCTTTTTCTTGAACTTTATAGACATCAATTTCTGTGGCAGTATCCGTCAACCACGATTGGATCTGCTCTTTTTCACGTTCAAGCTTCTTGATTAAGGCATCTGCATCTTCAATACGTTGCCCCAAACCACGACACATTTCTTCTTTACGGGCTTGCTGACTGTAAATCTCTTCCATTTGAGCATGCAAGGCTTCGTATTGAGCTTCCCCCTGCTGGCGGATTTCTTCGGCTAAACGCTTGAGTTCAGTGGTGGCATCCTTAATTTGTGTGTTTAAGGTTTTTAGGCGTTCTTGAGACTCCCCACGAGCGGTTTTCGCTTTTTCCAACGCCACACGATGGGCTTCGAGCTGGTTCATCAGGCTTTTAAGTTTTGCCACTTCCAACTGCGTTTCAAAGGCTTGCACCTGTTGACGCAAGGCTTGATACGCCAAAGCTTTGTCTTTTTCGCCTTCAAGTTCTACCAAACGCCCTTTGATTTCACCCAACAAAATCTCATTACGTTCGATGTTGTCTGCTGTTGTGGCAATTTCTTTGAGAGCCTGTTCGATTTTACGGTCATAGTCCGCCACACCAGCGAGTTCATCCACAATTTTTCGACGCTCCACCGCCGACATGTTCACAATCGCCGAAACATCGCCTTGCATCATGACGTTGTAGCATCCTGGGGATACATTATATAAAGCTAGCACCTCGTGGATTTCGCCAAGGGTAGAAGGTTTGCCGTTAAGGTAATAGGTGGACGTATAATTCGCCGCCGATGCCTTAATACGCCGAGCCACTGTCAATAAATCGCTGGATTCGAGAGAAGCCAGCAAGGCAAGGGTCTTTTCTTTTTGGGTTTCATCGTCACTAAAACTGCCTTCAAGCACCGTATCAGGTAATTCATGCCCGCCTTTGTTAAAGGTAATGGTGACCGTGGCTTCACGACGGCGAGAGGTATTGTTGATGAGATCCGTCAATTTTTCGGCTCGCATCGTACGAGAGGATGATAAGCCGAGACAGAACAAGATACCGTCGACAATGTTGGACTTGCCCGATCCGTTTGGGCCAGACACGGTGGTGAATCCACGCCTAAAGGGGATGACGGTTTTGCCGTGAAAGGATTTAAAGTTGTCGATTTCAATATGTTGGATGTGCAAGTGGGAGGGATCCTTACAATGATAAAGAGAAAGACGTCTATAGAATGCAGTGTGCTTCTATTATACAACGCATCCATGCGAAAAGACAAACGATCGTAACAAAACAACTTTGGATAAACGTTCTCTACAAAACGAGCTATACAGTGACGCTGTTTTTGCTACAATAAAAGACATTCAATATAACGAGGGTGAAGGAGTCTTTCACATGCAAGCAAGCTTAAATGAAACGCAGTCAAACGGCATGGATCTATGGGTCACTGAACGGAATGAAGGCACCGCCTTTAGCTTTAAAATCGAAGAAGTCTTGCATTCTGAACAAAGCGACTTTCAAAAGCTCGATGTTCTAAAAACCGCCACCTATGGCAATCTCATGCTCCTCGACGGCTTGGTCATGACCACCGAGCGTGACGAGTTTGTGTACCATGAAATGATCGCTCATGTGCCGTTGTCGTCTTTATCCAAACCTGCTAAACGAGTGTTGATTATCGGCGGGGGAGACGGTGGAACGCTCCGAGAAGTTTTGCGTCACCCCAGCGTGGAAGAGGCGGTCTTGTGCGAAATTGACGGAGCTGTCATCCAAGCGGGACGTGATTATTTCCCCACGATCGGTTGTTGCTTTGACGACCCCCGAGCCACGGTGCTAGTCGCCGACGGTGTCGACTACATGAAAAACGCCGACTCTGAAAGCTTTGATGTCATTCTCGTGGATTCCACTGACCCCATTGGGCCAGGGGTGGGCTTATTTACGCAGGACTTTTACAATAACGCCAAACGAGCCTTGACGCCTCACGGGATTTTGACGGCTCAAACCGAATCGCCTTTTGCGGATCATGTCGGCATGTCTCGCATTTACGATGTCTTGCACGATGTCTTTGATCATGTCACGGGCTATTACGGCACAATCCCCACCTACCCAGGGCATTTGTGGACGTGGAGCTTCTGCACCAAGTCCGCCGAAGTCAACCCGTGGGATTCGATTACGGCGGATTATGTCGCCTCTTTAGAAAGCGTGGAACATCCGTTGAAGTATTATAATTATGAGTTACATCACGGGGCGTTTGCTCATCCGACTTTGGTCAAGACCTTGATGCGTCCGACTTTGAAACGTTCTGCTAGAAGTTTGGCGTAATACCCGTATAGAAAGTAGCAAACTATGATGACCACGCTTGAAGACGTCCGCTCCACGATGCCCCAACTCAACGCCCTCAACCAAGCCCCCCAAGGCTTCGTGAGTCGTGCCAAGCCCTACGTCTTGCCCGATGCCCTTAAAAGCCAACGTTTGGATTTTGACGAAGCCTTGCGTTTGTTTGAACACGCCGACTTGTACGAACTCGGTGCGAGAGCCGAAGCGGTGAAAGCCATGTATCACAATGCGGATGCCCCGATTACCTTTGTCATCGATGCCAACGTGAACTATACGAACATCTGCAATGTGGACTGCAAATTTTGTGCCTTTTACCGCCATGCCGATGCCCCCGATGCCTACGTGCTAAGCTATGATCAAATCGCTGAAAAAGCCCAACGCCTCGTGGATTCGGATGGCACGCAGTTCTTGCTTCAAGGCGGTGTCAATCCTGATCTGCCTTTTTCGTATTACACGGATGTCTTGGCACGTTTGAAGGTGGACTTCCCAAGCTTGACCTTGCACGCCTTTTCAACGTCTGAAATCTCGCAGTTGGCTCACATGACAAACACGTCCTTGTTTGAAGTGATTCAACGCCTCATTGATGCGGGGCTAGACAGCATCCCAGGTGCTGGGGCGGAGATTCTGCATGATGATATTCGCAACCGTGTCAGCCCCAAAAAAATCAATACGCATGGCTGGCTTGAAGTCATGGAAGTGGCTCATCACTTGGGGCTTAATACAACAGCAACCATGATGTTTGGCATGACGGAACAACCGTGGCATATTATCGACCACCTCTTCCAGATCCGCCACCTGCAAGACGCCACCAGCGGATTCACCGCCTTCATTCCATGGACGTTTCAAGCCCCCTTCACCCAATTACAGCAAATGCCGATTGAATACCAAGCCACAGGCGTCGATTTCTTAAGAGTCGTGGCAATCGCTCGCTTGGTTTTGGACAATGTGCCGAACATTCAAAGCAGTTGGTTGACGCAAGGCGAAAAAATCTGCCAAACGGCGTTGTGCTATGGGGCAAATGATATGGGGGGCTTGGTTTTGGAAGAAAATGTCGTCACCCAAGCAGGCGTGACTCATGTGAATCGTGGGGTGGATGAGGTCTTGAAAATCATTCATCCGCTCGGGCGAGATGCCGCTCAACGCAACACGGCGTACCGTATACTGAAGACTTTTCCACATAAATAGGTTATGATGGAGTGGTCTGAATGAATGTTAATGAGGAAAAATACTGATGATGTCTGAAGAAAAAGCCCCTGAAAATTTGCCGAAAGTGGCGGCGACAAGCCCCAATGTACTAACCCTTGAACCCAAGAAATACGCCTTTTGCACCTGTGGTTTAAGTGCCGACGGCACCTTTTGCGATGCGTCTCATCGTGGGACGACCTTTCGTCCGCAAGTGTTTGAAGTGACGGAAACGCCTGAAACGGTTGCCTTATGCCGATGCAAGCACTCCAAGAACTTCCCCTTCTGCGACGGATCTCATGCCAGCTTATAGTGTTTTAAAGAATATCTAATTCCTGCCCCCCCTCCTAAAATTAGGAGAGGGGGCAGGAATTAGATATTCTTTAAAAGAGCCTACAACCAGCTCGGAATGCGATCCAAGGCGAGAAGGTCTTGTACGGATTCACGCTCCACCAGCAAGCCGTGCTTGCCGTTTTCTACCAGCACCATCGCAGGGCGACCAATGCGGTTATAGGTTGATGCCATGGTATAGTTATAAGCCCCTGTGCCGAAAATCAACAAGAGATCCCCATTGCCCATGCGAGGCCCTTCAAAATGACGCAAGACGACATCCCCACTTTCGCAGTACTTGCCTACGACCCTTACGACTTCTGTGGCAACGGCTTTGCCCAATTGGCTCACCACGCACGCCGAATATTCGGCTTGGTACAAGGCAGGGCGGATGTTGTCTCCCATACCGCCGTCCACAGAAATATAGGGGAAAGCCCCTTCGACTTCTTTTCGTCCGCCCACGGTGTAAAGCGTCACGCCTGCACGAGCCATCAAGCTTCGCCCTGGCTCAAACAACAAGCGAGGCAGTGGGTAATCCAACGCTTCCGCCGATGCCTTAACCGCTTCCACCACGGTTTGAATCAAAGTGGGAATAGGTAAAGGGGCGTCTACATGAGTATAAGCAATGCCCCAACCGCCGCCTAAATCTAAGTCAGGCAAGGTGATGCCATATTTTTGACGAATGCGATCCATTTCCGTAAAGAAAATCGTGACCAAATCTTCATAGGCACGCAATTCAAAAATCTGCGATCCCACATGCCCATGAATGCCTTTGAAGTCTAGCGCTTCGGGGTGCTTCAGTACAGCATCCAAGAGTTCATCGACTCGAGCCAGCGGAAAGCCAAACTTGGAATCATTCTGCCCTGTTTTGATGTAATCATGCGTGTGGCACTCAATCCCTGGAGCTACACGAGCCAGCACATTGACTTTCACGCCCTTGGCTTTGGCGATTTTGGCGACTCGTTCAATTTCATCGAAGTTGTCTAGGATAATGCGACTCACCTTGTGATCGATCGCTAAAGCGATTTCTTCTTCGGACTTTAAATTGCCATTAAAGACGATTTTGTCGCCTGAAATGCCTGCTTGAATGGCGGTCATCAACTCCCCTGCGGAAACGACGTCACAGCCCAAACCTTCGCTGGCAATGAGTTTCGCCAAGCCTAAATTAAAGTTCGATTTACACGCCAACACCACTTGATGCCCTGCGGTGTAATGTTCTGCTAAGGTGTCTTGATACTCACGACAGGCGTGACGTAAGGTTTCGCCGTCCACCACATAGAGGGCAGTGCCGTAGGTTTTGGCGAGTTCGGCGAGAGAGACGCCTCCGACGCTGGCATCACCGAGCGATTCTTTAAAGCTTAGGGGGGTCATGGCTTGCCCTTGCCATGTTTGCGTTTGGGTTGTCATTGTGAAGCATCCTTATTGGGTTTGTATTCTATACGAAGCCTCTTACTCCCTCCCCTTTAAGGGGAGGGTTGGGGTGGGGAGTAGATGTAAACACTGGTTTCTTTAAATCCCCCCCTCTCCCTAGCCCTCTCCTCAAGGAGAGGGAACAGGACTTTGTAGAGCTTTCTATACCCTTTATTAAAGCGTTAACATACCGACTTGACAAGTGGCTAGCCATTTTTTTCGTTTTGGTGTAGACTATTTAAAAGGTCTATTTTTAAATGTTATTGAGGAAATTCGCATGAATGCTTCGACCCTGAACACCACACAAAGCCATCCTTACGCCACGCCATATGTGTGCCAACTCTTTCAGATTCAAGAAAGTACGCTCAAAAACTTGTCTCAAGTCTTGAAGTTGACCCCTCAACTCGATGCCACAAGCCAGCAACTCCATTTTGCTCAAGCGGATTTAGATGTGCTGAAACGAGCCATTGAACTGCATCGTCAAGGCAAGCCTTTGTCTGAAATCGTGCAGTTGTTGACGGCAACGTCTACGGCGTTGCAAGTTACGCCAAGCTATAGCTTGAATGAAACGAGTCCTTTGGAAGTGGATGCCACCAGTAGCGGGATTTCATCGGTGGTGGAAGCGATTACGCATTCAAAGGAATACATTTTAAACGAGATGTCTCGCTTGTTGGATGACCGCTTGGCTGGTTTGGATGAAGTGGTCGTCGAACTTATTCGTACCAAGAGCGAAAACGATGCCTTGCGTACGAAAATTAACACCTTGAGCAAAGAAAAGCAAGAACTGTTAGATGAGGTGGAATCCTTCAAACCCGTGCAGTTCGGCTTTTACAAGAAAGTTCGTAAGTAGGGAGTTAAGCCCTTTAGTCTGGACGACGAATGAGTCATTCGATTTGCTCGTTTAATTGCGTGTATTGCCAGTTGGGTGATATTCAAGTCAAAACGGCGGAGCGTAAAATCTATGTGCCGACAGAAAAAGTGGAGCGTGACCTGCGTTTGAGCGACTGGGAAACCGCCGATTTGGTCACCATTTTGGGCAACGGCGAACCCACGCTTGCTTTGAATTTGGGGGAAGTGTTGCAAGTGATTCGTGAGTACACGGCAAAACCCAGCACGGTGCTAACCAATGCCACGTTGTTGAACGACCCTGCCGTACGAGCAGATCTCAACTATGCAGATCACGTGGCGTGTAAGCTCGATGCGGCGAGCGATGTCGTCTTACAGCGGATGAACCGTCCTGTGGCGGGCATTGATATGGCGTCGATTGCCTCAGGGAGACATTTAACCAATTAGCTGTATCTTAAATTGACTTTGTGAAAATAGAGAGCCACCGCATGAATTAAGTCATCCATGCTCCGAGACACCACCTTTCCACGACGCTTAAAGCGTGCCAACCAATGCCTTAA
>CANGYO010000048.1 GCA_947458095.1 Vampirovibrionales bacterium
AGGCTCAGGCTTGGACGTAGGCTCGGGTGTACGAGTAGGCTCAGGCGGAGGCTCAGGCTTGGACGTAGGCTCGGGTGTACGAGTAGGCTCAGGCGGAGGCTCAGGCTTGGACGGTGGCTCGGGTGTACGAGTAGGCTCAGGCTTGGACGTAGGCTTGGGCGGTGGCTCGGGTGTATTGACAGAAGGTGACTTTTCATGCTTAAAGACGTTTTCCCACACTTGACTCAAGGCTTTACGTTGCCAAATCGCAATGGCTCCCACGCCTAACGCCGTTAAGCCCCCGATGACCCACGCTTGGGTATTATCTTTTTTCTGGGCTTTGGGATGTTGAAGGACGACTTTGCGAATGGCGTCTTGACTTAAAACGGGAGTCGGAGGGGGGCTTGTTGCTGGCAACGTATACGACGGATAATTTTGAGCGGAATATGCGGAATATAATGTAGGGTCGTTATAATAGTATTGCGTGCTAGGGTTGCTTGTTTGCATCGCATACGAAGGGTAAGCCTGCCCTGTGTACAGACTAGGATCGTTATAATAATAGTTTGGATTTCCTGACATGCGTTCACTTTCCTTAAAAGATTACTCCTAGAAGCATTAAAACAAAAAGACGTTATTTTTGGAACGCTTCTAAAAGATGAACTTGCAAAACGCCCTGTTTCGCCTAGAATAAAGACAATGCCTAAGTGGCGAAATGGTAGACGCGCATGTTTCAGGGACATGTGGGGGCAACCCTGTGGAAGTTCGAGTCTTCTCTTAGGCAGTTTGTGGTATACTTATGGGTGGACGTTTTAAATCGTCGTTCACACCGTATTTGTCAACAATCCCCAAGGAGGGTTTCCCTATTTCTACACCATACGCTAAAGCGGGCAGTCAAGGAGAAAAAACAAAAGGCCCCGTCTTTCTAAATCCCCGTATTCGAGCCACCGAACTTCGCCTCATTCAAGACGGCGACACCCAAATTGTTTCTCGTCAAGAAGCGGAACGCCTTGCCGAAGAAACAGGCTTAGATTTACTTGTGATTAGCTTAGAATCCAGTCCCCCCGTCGTACGGTTGATTGATTACGGTAAATATAAGTACGAACAAGAAAAAAAGATTCGCATCGCCAAGAAAAAGCAACACGTCACGGAAGTGAAAGAAGTTAAAATGACCGTTCGTATTGACGATCACGATTATGTGACAAAACTTAACAATGCCAAACGCTTCCTAGAACAAGGCGATAAAGTCAAGTTTACCCTGCGTTTAAAGGGTCGTGAAATTCAACATCATAATTTAGGGGTTGCATTGGCACAGCGGTTTGTAGTAGATTTAGAAGAGTTCGGTTCTGTGGATGGCAGAATCGCAACCCAAGGGCGGGTCATTTCCTGTGTGCTTTCTCCAAAAGCCACCCCTTCGGTCAAAAAAACCTCATCCACGCCTAAGTCGGCACCCAAATCGGAGGCGGTTCCTGAAAAAGAGACCACGGAAGCCCCTTCAGCCGACACGAACGAATAGTCTCGTGAAAAAGGACGGTAATTATGCCTAAAATGAAAACACACCGAGCGGGTGCAAAACGTTTCAAACTTACTGCCACTGGCAAGTTAGTGCGTAACCAAGCTGGTCGTAGTCACATTAACACGAAGAAGTCGTCGGCTCGTAAACGCCGTTTAGACCGCATCGTGGGTGTACACGCTGGAGATGCAGTGAAAATTGCCCTTCAGTTGCCTTACGCCACCATTAAACGCTAGTACTTACTGGTTGTTTGACGGTTTAATCCATTTATTACACTTTATTACTCTATGTTCAACCCGCTTTAGAAGGCTTTAAATCAGGAAACTGTGCCGCTAAAGGTCAGGAATAAGGAAAAAAGATATGCGTGTTACTCGTGGTAACGTTGCTCGTAAACGTCATAAGAAGATTTTAAAACTCGCTAAAGGCTTTCGTGGTTCACGTTCAAAGCTCTTTAAAGTAGCAAACCAAGCCGTGATGAAGGCGTTGCGTTATGCTTACAGAGATCGCCGTAACAAGAAGCGTGACATCCGCCGTTTGTGGATCGTTCGCATCAACGCCGCCGCTCGTATGGAAGGCTTAAGCTACAGCCGTTTTATTAACGGCGTGCAGAAGGCTGGCATTACCGTAAATCGTAAGTTCTTAGCAGAACTTGCAGTTTCAAGCCCAGACGCTTTCAAAAAAATTGCGGAAGAAGCCAAAAAACACATCGCTGTTTAGGTTTCATCCATTTATCGCTAACAGGGATGCTTTTCGGAGCATCCTTTTGGTTTATAGATTTTTACAGAGATTTCTACAATTTTTTAGATAACAATGACTAACTTTAAATGGTTGCACGAGCCGACGTCCAAGCACTAAATCCGAACGGGTGAGCGTACTGCGAATCCCCGAGCGATTTTGCGGACGTCCCACGTTAGAAAGTGGAGCAAGCGAAAAGGATGAGAAAGGGGGGGGATTTTCAAGGGGGGACGAAGGGGAGGAGAAACGCAATGCGTCCTTCCCCGTCCCCCCTTGAACGCCTTTAGAGGTGTCGGAGAACCTTTGTGCGAGCAAAGGTCTCTGACGTCACCAGCTAAAAACGGAGCTAGAAATCCAAAAAACAGGGAATCTCAAGACTACCACTTATTAAATAGAAAAAAACTATATGAAGCTCTGCGAAAGCTTGTTTTCCTGTTTCCTCTCAAAATCAGGAGAGGGAACAGAACTTTATGTATGACTCGCCCAACGCAACGCCACCAACACACTCCGAGCCTTGTTGAGCGTTTCTTCATACTCCAATTCAGGCACCGAATCATAGACGATGCCTGCCCCTGCCTGCACATGAGCCACGTCGTCCTTAATCAAGGCGGATCGAATGGCGATGCAACTTTGCAAGTTGCCTTTCACATCAAAGTAACCGACGGCTCCTGCGTAAATGCCACGACGATCAGGTTCCAAGCTCGCCAAATGTTGCATGGCTCGAATCTTGGGTGCGCCACTCACGGTGCCTCGAGGCAACACGGTTTTCAGCACATCAAAGGCATCTTTACTCGCATCTTTCTTCCCTTTTATTTCAGTCGCCAGATGCATGACATGCGTGTAATAATGCACTTGTGCCAGTTCCCCTACTTCAACGGTGCCCACTTGGCACAATCGGCCCAAATCATTGCGCGCCAAATCCACCAGCATTTTATGTTCGGCCAGTTCTTTGGCATCGGCTTGTAATTCTTTGGCAAGACGTGCGTCGTCTTCAGGACTTTCGCCCCGCTTACGAGTCCCTGCTAAGGCTCTTAACAACACGGTATCGCCTTGCAGTTCGACAAAGGTTTCAGGAGACGATCCGACATACCAAAAGCCGTCGTATTTGAGGATATACGCGTATGGCGATGGATTGAGCGACACCAGCGTGCGATAGGCATCGAGCGGCTCAGCCGTGTAGCTTCGGCTAAAGCGTTGAGCCAGCACAATTTGAAAGACTTCGCCTTCTTCAATCAAAGCTTTACACGCCAAGACTTTCTCCAAAAAGTCCGCTTTTTCAATGTTAGAACCTACCCCTTCCATGGGGTCTTCCTTCGCCAGCCCTTCCACCAAAGGCAAGGGTGCCAGCGGTAGCGGATGCTTCAAAGCGTGGCAGACTTCTCCCCACACCCGAGCGTTGGCTTCCTCATCTTGCAATAAGCTCACCGAACTTAGGGTGCGTGTGAGGTGGTCAAACACCAGCACATGGCTGTAAAAGCCATAGGCGACATCAGGCACATTCAAAGGGTCGCTGGCTTGCATGGGGATGGCTTCGTTGTGTTGCACGGCGTTGTAGCCTGTGTAGCCAAACCATCCGCCGAGGGCAGGCAGGGTGCTTTCTTTTTGCAGTTCTTCCAGCGTGAAGCCGTTTTCCGCCAACCAGCTGGCTTGGGTGTCACGCATCCATTGCCAGGGGTTTTGGCATTCAAACACATCGATTTCATGGGTGTGTTGGTTGATGAGCGTTGCCATGCCGTCTTTGACGCTGAAAGATAGGTAGGGTCGCCAAGCGAGGAATGAAAAGCGGGCGAGGCGTGTGTCGGCATCGGTGCTTTCAAGCAAGACGGCTTGCGTGCAATGGTGACTCAGGGTATTGAAAATTTGCAACGGCGTGCTGACATCCGTCAAGCATTGATGCACCGTAATTTTAGGGGTATGAAGACGAGCAACCATGGCGGATCTCCTTTGGCGTTTGTGGATTCGATTTTCATCTTAGCACAGAATCGTGGTAATTTCGACAAAAACGCCCCCTTCACATTATTTTATGTTTGGGTTTTAATAGAGGTATACTGTAAGGTATTTTGCTTTCCCTTATTATCCCCCTCACGCTTGCTTGCGTGCTTACCCAGAAAGACGGCTCTTATGAACGCTCAAATGCTCGAACTAACCACGGACAAAATTAGAAACATTGCGATTATCGCACACGTTGACCACGGCAAAACCACGCTGGTGGACAGCATGTTCAAACAAAGCGGTATTTTCAGAGACAACGAAGCCACCAGCGAACGCATGATGGATTCCAACGATCTTGAGCGTGAACGGGGTATCACGATTTTGGCGAAAAACACCGCCATTCCCTATAACGGCTACCGCATCAACATTTTGGACACACCCGGTCACGCTGACTTTTCAGGCGAAGTCGAACGCGTCCTCACCATGGTCGATGCTGCCCTTTTGGTCGTGGATGCCGTTGAAGGCCCGATGCCTCAAACTCGTTTTGTGTTGCGTAAAGCCCTTGAAAACAAGTTGAAAGTCCTGGTTGTTGTTAATAAGGTGGATCGCCCTGCAGCAGAACCCCTGCGTGCGGTGGATCAAGTCATTGACTTGTTGATCGAACTCGGTGCCGATGAAGACCAGCTAGAGTTTCCTGTGGTTTTTGCGTGTGGACTAGCGGGTACATCGTCTTTAACGCATGACGGCCCCCAAGAAAGCCTTGAACCGCTGTTTCAAAGTATTTTAGAGCATGTACCTGTGCCTCCTGCTATTTTGGATGCCCCCTTGCAATTTCAAGTGTCTACCCTTGATTACAACGACTATTTAGGGCGTATCTGTATCGGACGCATCAAGTCTGGCACGATTAACGTCGGGCAACAAATCGCCTTGTGTACCCGTGAAGGCACGGTGGAAAAGCACCGCATCGTCAAAGTATTTACCTTTGAAGGGCTTAAGCGTATTGAAGCGGAAGTCGGCATCGCGGGCGACATCGTGGCGGTGGCTGGCATCAGCGAAGCGACGATTGGTGAGACCATTTGCCACGTCGAACATCCGAATCCGTTGCCGTTGATCGACATTGAAGAGCCTACCTTGCAGATGACCTTTAGCATCAATACCAGTCCCTTAGCTGGTAAAGAAGGCAAGTTTGTCACCAGTCGTCAGTTGCGTGACCGTCTGTATCGTGAAATTCGCACCAACGTGGCATTGCGAGTCCTTGACGGTGACAGTGCCGATGCCTTCGTGGTTTCGGGGCGTGGCGAGCTTCACTTAACGATTCTGATTGAAACCATGCGTCGTGAAGGTTACGAGTTCCAAGTTTCTAAGCCTGAAGTTTTGGTGAAAGAAATCAATGGTGCCAAGCATGAGCCGTTTGAATCCGTGTTGTTGGATGTCCCTGAAGATTGTAGCGGAACCTGCATCGAGCGTTTGAGCAGTCAGCGTAAGGGCGAATTACGTAACATGTACAGCGAAAACGGACGGACGACCCTTGAGTTCTTTGTGCCGTCTCGTGGATTGCTGGGCTTCCGTTCCGAATTCATCCGCATGACCAAGGGCGAAGGCATTATGAATGCCTCCTTTGCGAGCTATGAGCCATGGGCTGGTGAGATGAACCAAACCCGCAACGGTGCCATTATCGCCAACGAAGCTGGGGATGCGACCGCCTATTCCTTGAAAAAATTGGAAGATCGTGGGCGTTTCTTTGTGAGTCCTCGTGAATATGTGTATCGTGGCATGATTATTGGCGAATACAACCGTCAAAGCGATTTAGCGGTGAATGTGGCGAAAGCCAAGCAGCTCACCAACATGCGTAGTGCGGGTGCCGATGTCATGGACGTGCTTCAAGTGCCGATTCCTGTGACGCTTGAGTTTGGCTTAGATTTCATTGCTCAAGATGAGTTAATGGAAGTCACGCCCAAGAGCATTCGTTTGCGTAAAGCAAACTTGAACTTCAAAGGTTGATTTGTTGTAGGCAGGTCTAGTATCATTCACAGTTGAGGCGGTTTATAGCTTTTGTCGTCTATATATATAGAGAAATCCCTCGTTCCTTGGCGAGAACGAGGGCTTACGGTTTCATAGACGTGAGAGAGTCGTCTATGAAGGATCGAATTTTTAAGATAGTTAAATAAATCTTTCTTTCTTCTAAACAGGGAAGACAATAAATCAATCGAACAATTAACACAATCTTTCTTCTGAAAAGGGAGGATCATACCCCCGATTCCTATTCTGTTTTTCCCCTTTATGTTTCCCCTAATTTACGAATCTAATCATCTACGCTATGGTTCATTTTTGGATTTTCTTCTGAGAGAGAGGGAGAGAGAGAGAGTCGGTTCCTGTGCTTAAAGAACTGCTTCGCTAAATACGTAAACGTATTTTCTCATCATTTCTTTAAACGCATTCCCCCTTTTTTCATAGTGACACGAGAGGCATACAAAAAACTTGGATTTCTGTGAAACTTAGTTCATGTATCCTTGAATCAACTGTAACAATCCAGGAGGAAATGGAAATCCTGCTTGTTCCTGTTGAGGTTCTGCTTGTTGAAGCTGTGGTGCTTCAATGCTTTCGCCTTGAGAAGCCGCCATCAAGAAGAAGAAAAACATTTGACTCATTTCTTCAACGGCTTGTTGATCCGTCTGTGGTAAGATTCGTTGCTGGATTCTGAATATCTCCCCAAAATTTTCCGTGTCGGCTTCAAAGCGAGGTGTATTTTTAAGCACTGGCCCATCACCGTACGAATTAGGTTTTGGGCGATAAGGCTTCTGGAAATCATAAGACGGTTTCTTCATACCTGGAGGGCAATAGGCGTCACCCATGCCATAACCATTCCCATCATATTGATTGCCAGTTACTTGTCCTGCAAGCATACCCATGCCTAAGCTTGCCATCATAAAGCCTTTGATGAACTCTGGCGACATTTGCGTGCCTTGAGCGTACGAGTTGTCATGATTGTAAGGTCTTGGTGCAGGTAAGTTGGCGTAATCTTTTTTACCATTATTGTGGTTGTTATAACGAGGGGTTTGAACCTGGTTATAGACATTTGCAATCGGCACATTCGCATTATAGTTGTAACCTTGCCCTTGAGCCGTAGGGTAGCTGTAGCCCTGCTGTGGAGCAGGTGGGTAGCTATAAGTCTGCTGCTGCTGCTGCTGAGGTGCAGAATAACCATAGTCCTGTTGTGGGGCAGGTGGATAGTTATTGACACTTGGAGCAGAATAGCCATAGTTTTGCGTTTGCCCTTGCCCATATTGGGGGGCTTGCCCGTAATTGGAACCTTGATTATAAAAATTGTTCACTTGTGGCATGTTAAACGGTGCTGCCATAATCATTTGTGAAACGCCACTACCCACATACGATCCCATCATCTTTTATTTCCCCTTTTCTCACTTATCCCTATAAAACTATAAATACTTTAGCGTGATTCAAGTCTTACGATTTTCTTTTAAAGCGTTGAACTGTTCATACATTTGCCAATGTCTGTTATCATTCAGTCGCTTTGTCGTATAACTTGAGTGTCCCTATCTTGATTCGTTGGTCAGAATCTTATACCAATTCCCATTTTAAATAGCGTCTGACGTCTTCGTTGTTGCTCGGGTTCTCGATGTGCTTATGGTCGTTTATGTACACCTCACACATCTGCGAGTCTAGGCTCCTAGAATCCGCCTATACGCTATTCAAACTGTGAACTGGTATTATTCATAAAACAGTCACAATCTGTGCTTTGTTTATGTTTGATTTAGAATGTCGCCCCTTTATCACTAAATAATCGTTTCATCGTCAAGAATGATTCGTTATTTAAGTTTCCCTGTGCTTTAATAAACACATCTTTAAGCCCGCAATTGCCAATCTGTTACAATGCGTTACATTTTAGAGAGAATGCTTTGATATAGCCTAGTGTGTCACCAAGCAAGACGCCACCACTGACTCAAATAGCGTGCGACCGTCTCCCGTAAAGCCACTCAACGCATTCACCCACAAATTGCGTTCTGGGTGAGGCATCAACCCCATGACGTTCCCTGCTGGATTCGTAATGCCCGCAATGCGGTTGACCGAACCATTGACGTCATCCGCATAACGAAACAAGACTTGCCCGTTCGCTTCAAGACGCTCTAGGGTCTCAGCATCCGCATAATAACAACCTTCTCCGTGAGCAATGGGCATTTCAATGACTTGCCCTTTGGCGTAGCCTTGCGTGTAAATCGATGTGTTGGCAGCGACTTCTAAGCGAGTGCGTTGCTGACAAATGAAACGTTTCGTCGTATTGGGAATTAACGCACCTTCTAGTAAACCTGCTTCAGTCAAAATCTGAAAGCCATTGCAAATGCCGAGTACATAGCCACCGTCTTGAGCGAATTGTTTCACCGCTTGCATGAGCTTAGAGTTTTTTGCCATGGCACCACAACGCAAGTAATCGC
This sequence comes from Vampirovibrionales bacterium, assembly GCA_947458095.1. GTDB lineage: Bacteria > Cyanobacteriota > Vampirovibrionia > Vampirovibrionales > JAJTHC01 > JAJTHC01. The sequence continues at coordinate 8,608 of CANGYO010000048.1, forward strand.
CGTAGCTGAAGCCTCCTGGTAGAATAACCCATTGAAACGCCTCTTTTAGGGGATGTTCAGGCACCTCATCATGCCACAATTCAACGACGTGGGCTTGAGGCACGCTGGTTTTGATGGCTTCAACCACGTCTTTATCGCAATTGGTACCAGGGAAAACGACGACGCCAACAGTGATGGTGGACATGTTAAACCCCTTCCACGACACGAAGTTGGGTGATCTGTGTGTCTTCAATCACGGGATTGGCCAAGAGTTGTTCCGCCATACGATGAATGACTTTTCTAGCGGTCGCTTCATCTCGAGCGGCTAAGCTAAAACTAAAATGTTTACCGATTTGCAAGTCTTTTACACAATGATGACCCAAGCCGTGTAGGGCTTCTTGCACGGTTTTACTTTCAGGGTGTAAGACATTGGCTCGTGTCGCAACGAGTACTTCAGCGTGATAAGTGGGCATCGAAAAGGCTCCTTTAGGGGTGTGGGTTATGTTGGACTGCATCGAAAATTTGAATAATCCAAAGATCAGACGTCCAAGCACTAAATCCGAGCGGGTGAGCGAATTGCGAATCCCCGAGCGATTTTGCGGACGTCGTGCAAGGGGAATGATGCGAGGAGGTGGGCAGAAACCTTCATATTCACGAAGTGAATCTTCACCTTTAGGAAGGAGAGGTTGGGAGAGGAAACCAACGGTTTTCTTTCCCAAGAGAAAAAGTTTTAACTTTTTCGACTTCAAAGGGGGAGGATTTTTAAGGAGGGGGAAATGAGGGAGGAGAAACGCAATGCGTCCTTCCTTCCCCCTCCTTAAACCGCCTTTAGAGGTGTTGGAGACCTTTGGCGGAGCAAAGGTCTCTGACGACGACCAGCTAAAAACGAAGCTAAAAAGCCCTAAAAAACTAAACATTTAAAACCCCCGAAACCGTCGCATGAGCCAACCGCCAAAGATGCTCCTCATCCAACAAACGAGCATACTCTTGAGGGTGAATAAAATAACCGTATTCCACCAAAATCGACACGCATCGAGGCAGGCGAGTCATCGCATAATTGCTAAAATAACGACCGTCCTTGGCTTGCACGGTGGCGAGGCTTTCTAGCAAGGCATCCCCCAGTGTTTGCGACCATGGCGTGTACGTATGCACCGAAACGCCTTGTCGAAGCAGGGGATCTTCCCCATCAGGCAAGGCATTGGCGTGCAAACTAAGGCACAGATCGGCATTGAGGTCATCGGCGGATTGCTGGCGTTCACGCAGGCTAAGGGTCACATCATCGTCTCGTGTGAGAAAGACTTGTTCCATGCCTGCTTCATGGAGTAGGAGTTGGATGCGTTTGGCGAGTTCAAGGCTCCATGTTTTTTCAAGCGTGCCGTTTAAAGCTTGTGTGCCGTCTTCTTGCCCGCCATGCCCGGCATCCAGCAGGATTCGCCACGCTTTTTTATCCGTAGGCAATTTTAGCACGCTGACGTCTAAGCCTTTTTCGCTCCAGTGACTTTCCACACCTTTAAAAGATTGCCATGCCAAAGGCAACGCTAAAGAAAGCCCGTCGCCTTGAGGCTTAATCTTCCAAAGCAACTCAGAACCGTGATAGCGTTGATGATTCAAACCTGCTTCAAGTGGCGTCATCGAAACGTTTAAGCCGTCTGCATCAGGGAGCAGAATCACCCCACAGGGATGCGTCAAGTGAAAGGTCGTCGTGATGTCGTCGTGATTGTCTTCAAGGGAAAGGGCATCTAAGACGGCGGGCATGCCTTTGCCTGCTTGGGTGTGGGGTTTGCCTCCCTTGAGCAAATACGGCGGATGCTCGCCCTGTTGAATCAGAAACTCGTCGACATCCAACAAACCCACGACAGGCATCGGCGAATGAAGGGGTGGTAAAAGCGTTAAACGATGCGAGTTTTCGCTATTGCCTGCGTAAAAGGCTTGGCAACTGGCGGTGACTTCCACCGTGCGTTGAAATTGCCACAGGCTTACGCTCTGCCCAAGGTTCACCATGCCGACTTGCTTTTTATCATCTAGCACCTTGTATTTCAGATGCAGAACATGACTGTCAGGCAGATGGCACAAAACGGGATGCGTTAAATCCACCACACCATGAAAGACTTTAATCGCTTTGTCGATCGGTGGGTTGGCTTCGTCATAATGCAATTCCCCAAAAACAGAGACTTGCTTGCCATGCGTGGGACTTTTGGGGTTGAGCAAAAAGGCATCGTCACACCGTAGGGGGATTTCGCTCATAAGTTCGCCTGCTTCGTTGGTGAGATTCAACCAGACTTGTTGAATGTGGGTCATAGCACGGACTTCTACGGGGAAGGATTGCCCGAGCAAATATCGAGGGGCGGGCGTGGTTTTAGGCAACACCGCAAAAAGCGGAGACTTCGCTTCTTCTGAAAAACGCCAGGGGATTTGGCGAATCACCTTACGAGTCAAGCATTCACCTGTATTGGTGAGCAGTTCTAGGATGTTTTCGCCGTCTTGTAACGCCACGACGTGAGCGAAGGCATTTTCGTCTTCATGGGGATGCAAGGTCACATCATCCCCGTTGAGGCTAAGGGCATCAACCGCTTTACTGGTAGACCCCAGCACAAAGGTGGACGCTTCATAAATGATTGCATTTTCTTGCGGATAAACCCAAGTGATTGTTTCAGTGGGGGTTTGATTAAACAGTGGGCAACGAGACATTCAATAAGATCCTTCACATCGATAGGTTTCATTATAGTTCAAACCAAGCGTCTTTAGAAGTCTCTGTAAAAGTCTACAACAATCACCGTCATTGCGAGCGTAACGTGGCAATGACGAAATTCACTTTTGGCTTGTCTCCCCTCCTGAAATTAGCTAAAGTTTACCAGACCCTTGTCAATTTATAAACCATTTGTGATAGATTATAGATTAAGTCTTAATATAAGAAGGAGTCCACTGTTATGAGCCAAGAAACGTCACCCATCACCGAAGAAAATGAAACAAACACTGAAAACGCCCAGCCGTGCGTGACGCATCGGGTCTTGTCGCCCAAGCTCCTGCTTTGGATGGCGGTCTTTGACGTGCTAAGCGTTGATGCCACCCTCAAGTGGATCTTTTCCCAACAGCCGATCGGGCAAGTTATTGCGATTATACCGAACGTTTTTAATTTTCAACATGTTGAAAATACAGGCGTGGCGTTTAGTTTCCTAAAAAATCAACCCCAAATCGCCAGCCTTTTGAGCGGAGCCTTACTCGGCACGCTGATTGTGCTAGTGGTGAAGCAAAAGCTCATCAACAAAACCCAAGCCTTAGGCTTTGGTTTTGTCATAGGCGGAGGACTCAACAACGCCCTCGACCGTCTGCTTACAGGAGCCGTGACGGATTACATCCACCTGCCGTTCTTGCATTTCCCCATTTTCAACTTGTCGGATGCGATGATCTTCATCGGAGCCATCCTCATTTTTTATCACTACTTATGGGCAAAAGCCCCGACTAAGGTAACCTCTATTTAATGACAACTCCTTTAAATCCCTCTAATGATGCCATTCTTGACGACCTGCTGGATGCCGTCGAAGATGCCGAAGAAACGCTAGAAACAGGCATAAGCCTTGTCGTTGAAGCCCCTGATGCCGAAGAACGGCTCGACAAGTTTCTCGCCAAGCACTTGGGTGAAACTTATTCTCGTGAGCGGATTCAAGCCCTGATTAAGGGCGGAAACATCCATAAAGACGGGCAAGTGTGGAATAAATCGAGCTTTCGCGTGAAACTGGGGCAGGTCATTCATGTGGTAGAGCCTGAACTGCAAACCCTTGAAATGCCCGCGTGGGATGTTCCCCTTGACGTCATTTTTGAAGATGAGCATCTGCTCGTCATCAACAAACCAGCAGGCATGTTGACGCATCCGACAGGCTTGCAACAACCTGATACACTGGTCAATGCCGTTTTGCATCATTGTAAGGGGCAACTTTCAGGCATTAACGGGGTGGAGCGTCCAGGTATTGTGCATCGCTTGGATCGTGACACGGAAGGCTTGATTGTGGTGGCAAAATCCGATCAAGCCCACCACGGTTTGGCGGAACAATTACAAGACAAGACCATGTACCGTCGTTATAATGCGATTGTGCAAGGGCATGTGCAGGATCTAAACGGCACCGTGCGGATTGGGATTGGCAGGCATAACCAACAACGCAATAAAATGCAGGCGGATTGGACGGGTAAAACCGCCGTGACGCATTACCATGTGAAAGAGACGCTAAACGACAAGTTTACGTGGGTGCAATGCCAGTTGGAAACAGGTCGTACGCACCAGATTCGGGTGCATATGGCGTATATTGGGCATCCCTTGGTGGGGGATCCGTTGTATGGGACGGGTTTGGCGTTGCAGTGGAAGGAGCTGATGCCTGAAGCGGGGCAAGCCTTGCAGGCGTATGCCTTGCGCTTTATCCACCCCATTACACGAGAAGCGAAGCATTTTGAGTTACCCCCTTCCGAACACCTGCTTAAGGTGTGGGATGCGCTCACGCATCGGGTGTAATTTTATAATTTTCTAACTAAGAAGTAGATTTCTGAACATCTCTGTTTTGGGGTTTCTCGCTCCGTTTAACGCTGCTGCTTGGGGGTCTTTGTGCCGCCAAACCGCCATAGGCGGTCTACATGTTAGCTTGTCTGATAAATAAGGAGATTGCTCACAACCCCCAAAGGCGGTTCAAGGAGGGGGAAGGGAGGACGTATTGCGTTTCTCCTCCCTCATTTTCCCCTCCTTGAAAATCCACCCCCTTTTGACCCACCTCGTCGCATCATTCTCGTTGCACGACGTCCGCAAAATCGCTCGGGGATTCGCAGTGCGCTCACCCGCTCGGATTTAGTGCTTGGACGTCTGCTTGTGCAACGAGTCTTGAAATCAACACTCTCATCCATAAATCACGATTAAAGCTCCTTAATCTTTTATAAGATTAAGGAGCTTTTTTGATACTTTAGACACTAAGCTTCGAGTTCTTTGGCTTTTCCGCCACCGCCGCCTTTGCGACCACCAGTTGGTGCATCGCCTGTCAGTTTAGGCATTTGCCCTTTGGCTTTCGATTGCACCCGAATTTCAAAGGAATCCAGCGGTAAATCGCCCGTGACTTTAAAGACGACTTCCTTCTTCTTGGTGACGATTTCTTCACCATCCTCGCCGTCTTTGACCTCTTCCGTGATTTTCA
>CANGYO010000049.1 GCA_947458095.1 Vampirovibrionales bacterium
GCGGCTTTGGCTTGAGTCATTTCTTTTTGACGCACTTTTTCTACAGCAAGTTGACGTAAGGCTAAAGGATAAGTCATAAATAAGGGATTCTCCAACTAAACAAATACCCCTTTATTATAGCCTATTTTACCTATCTTTTACTATACTATCGTTTAAGGGCTTGACAGTAGATTTTTAAATTATACACTAGTAAAGTGACTATAAATATAGTCTAAGTTAAATCAAAAAAGGATGCAAAATGTCTCTCTCTCTCTCTCATGTAAATAATTCAATGGCTCAACGTTTTTCAGCACCCCAATCGAATGCTCAACGTACAGGGTAAAATCCACTAATCAAGGGGCTTGGAGCAAAATTGGAACATCTTTCCGAAGCAATAAAGCATAAAGAGGATCATCTTCAATGGGAAAAGAGCAATGAATGGGCTTACCGACGATTTATGGCTTCCGAACCAAAAAACACACAATGGCGTAATTCATTAAGAACAGTCCAAAGGAGAATAACTACTATACTCGAGGAGATAAAATCCTTACAGCAAGAAATTGAAAAGTTTCAACAGCCAAATGTTTAAGGCTGATCTTCTTGAAATTAGCTTTTTAAAACCTTCCAAACGTATTGCAAGAGTGGTTGCATCGAACGTTGAATCCGCCAAGGCTCTAGGCTAAATCGCCAGAGCCATTCCAAGTTTAGAGCCTGCATCAACTTGGGGGCGCGTTGTATTTGCCCCGTCCACACGTCAAAGCTACCACCGACGCCCACAAAAATAGTGTCTTCCGAAAAACGAGTGCGAAAGGCTTTAATCCACTCTTCTTGACGAGGCACGCCTAAGGCGACCAACACGACTCTTGGGTTTGTGGCAACCATTTCTTCTACAATCGGCACAAGATCTTCATTGCGAAAAAAGCCGTCATGGGCAAAGGCGAGCGACAAATTGGGGAATCGCTTCAATAATGCCATAGGCAAAAGCCCCATGACTTCAGGTTTGGCTCCCAATAACGCCACCCCTCGTGAACATTGCGTTTGGTGGAGCCTTTCTAATAAGGCGGCAGCAAACTCAATACCGGGGATCCGTGCTTGGTGGATGCCTTGACGCTTTAACGCCCAAATCACGCCTGCTCCATCAGGCAAAGGGAAATCGGCGGTTTTCAGAATATCTCCAAATTCAGGAGATTCTTTCCCTTTAATAATCATTTCAGGGTTGAGCGTCACCACATGAACCCCACCTACTTGTGGAGAGGCATGAAACGCCTCATGAACTAAATCTTCAAGCTTTCCTAAGCGAATAGGGTAGTCCAGCACCGTAGCGGTTTTGGGAGCTTTAAGGGTCTCTTCGTTTTCTTGAATGGATACGGACATTAGCTAAACTCATCTACTTTTTGCGGGGTCAACTTATTGAGGCGTTCGGTGAGGAACTTACGGGCGTCGTGATCCCACACAAACCACAGATGCTTTGCCATGTGCTTGGCTTCAAACTGTTGAGCCAGTGGAGACAACACAGGCAATTCGACTATACCACGATCCCGAGTTTCAAGCCATAGAGGTTCTTTGTCTTGACGATACAAGGGTTTAGGCTCTACCCATGTTTCTGAAAAGCCGTATTCAAAGGGAATACCTCGTTCCGCATAATGCTTTTCTAAATCGGCTTGAAGCTCGTCTTGCTCATCCACACTGGGGTAATAACGTAGTTCCATTAAATCGATAAACTTTGGCAAATTATGACGCATCAAACGGCTGGCGAGTTCTTTTAAGAAAGGATCTTGACTTTCAAGGCTCCAGTCTTGAATGGCGTTCCAGAGGTAGTGGTCATCCATACGCAAATAGCTTTGAATGTTCATGCTTTTGCCGTTGTCGCCCAATTGAAACAATTCTTTCGCAGGATTCCCTGTTGAAATGCCGTTACGAATCGCCCACATAAAACGCTGTAAGGTGAAGCCTAGCAAGGCTTCGCTGGCTTTGTCAATGGAATGTAACGCCATTTTATAGGCTTGATGGCGTCCGAACAGGTAATGTTCAAGGGCGGGCAAGCCGTCTTCTAAAAGGGTAATGACAGGTTTGCCGTCGAGCTTGTTTTGAATCTCCAAACAACTAATCAGACGGTCGCATTCAATTTCACCGTAACGCGTCCCCATAAAATGGCTGTCTCTCAACAAATAATCGAGCCTGTCCATATCGAGTTGACTTGCCACTAAGCCTGCCAAGTAATGCCGAGGCTCTGTATCGGTGCCGACCATAAAGGTATTGAGGGCATCGGCGATGTTGTCTACACCAAAGGTCTTCCAAATGGATTGTAACTGCTCGTCTTCTTTTAGAATACGAGGCAGCCAGTAATGATCGTGCGTGAGGCCTTCGACATGCAAGCCTAGCACATCTTCTAGCGTATGAGACAAAGGCGGATGCCCAATATCGTGGACGAGAATCCCTGTCATTAAAAGCGTTTCTAGGCTAATGCCTGTGTCTAAAAACGTGGATTTCAGAATCTCTCGAGAGGGGCGGTCGTACTTGAAGTGTGTCATGGCTTGGGACATCAAAAAAGTGGCCCCCAAGCTATGACTAAATCGTGTGTGGACGGCTCCAGGGAAGACGAATTCTGCCATGCCCATCTGTTTGACACGACGCAGACGCTGAAACGCCAAGCTATTCATGGTTTCTAGCAAAATACGATGGACGGGATCTTTACGGTCAAACTGAAGTAAACCGTGAATGGGATCCGCCATTTGTAACCATCGCCACCGCATAGGGGGATTTCCTTTTCTCTCACTTTTATTCAGTATAGCATAGTTTTAGCCTCGATTTCTTTTTTGTGGGAAGAAGGCTCGTTTAGGGCATTAAAAAAAGTATCGATGTTTTTATGCTCATAGATAAATCAAACGTTTGACAGGCTTAGGTAAAAAAGGAGATTTGGCATGAGTGTAAGAAGAACCCTTTTTTCAACAGTTGGGGGTTTTGGAAAGAAAGGACTCAATAAGCTATATCCGAATTTAGGCAATGCTACTTCTAAGGTAGTGAAAGCTACTCCTACGTTAGTGAAAGTTACTCCCACGTTAGTGAAAATAGCACAAGATCCATTCCAAAAAGAAAAGACTCTGCAGGACACGATATTCTATCTTAAACTGCCTAAAGAGTTACGATTTGTTTTAGAATGTCTTGATGCGAAAACGATTCAAGTGTTACGAGATGAATTAAATCGAAAAATGCCGTGGCTTGGTGAACTTTTCGATCGCATTGTCAATGAGATCAAAGCAAGTGATCGAAAATACGTGACACCTTTTCTAACGAAAGAAGATCTTCAGAAACTCGCCCCTGTAAAAAGCGATTTATTGGGTCTCGCAGGTGCGACTAAAGGACTCCTGCTTGAAGAAAAATTGCCGTCGCTTGTGCCTCCTCGTCCTTTATACATAAAGCTTCCACTCTTTATAGGGAGTGGGGCTTATAAGATTTTACCGTCTTGTGGGAAAGAAGCCGTTCAACGGCTTGAAATATGTACGATTAACCTAATCGAAGCAAAACTAGAGAAGGATTACCAAGGACTCGGTAAAAATGTCTTTAAACCGCTTTTTTTGTTCATCAAAAACGAGATCAACCCCTAAACACTGACGGCTTCTTGAATCGCAAGAGCCGATTCATCGCTATTCACATCCATATGAATCACACTTTCAGGCACCAAGTTTTGCTTTAGAATCGCAGTCGCTAGCGGATTTTCCACATACTGACGCAAGACACGCTGAAGCGGTCTGGCACCATACACAGGGTCATAGCCACGGCGAGCCAACCATTCGATAGCATTGTCGCTTAAATCTAGCGTTAAGTTTTGACTACTTAAACGTCCTTGTATTTTCGCCACTTCTTTTAGCACAATAGCTTCTAAGGTCTGCAGACTCAACGGCTCAAAAATAATGGTGTCATCCAAGCGGTTTAAGAACTCAGGCTTGAAGAACTGGCGAACGTCTCGCATCACAGCTTCTTTGACATCACTGCCTAGCACGTTGCCACTGCTGGCATTGGCTAAACGAGCGTCGATTAAGGCACCCGCTCCTAAATTGCTAGTCATTAAAATCAAGCAATTTGAAAAACTAACGGTACGACCCTTGGCATCGGTGAGCCTGCCGTCATCGAGCAATTGTAAAAGCGTGTTAAAGACATCAGGGTGAGCTTTTTCCACTTCGTCCAACAACAAGACGCTATACGGCTTACGACGCACCGCTTCCGTGAGTTGACCGCCCTCATCATGCCCGATGTATCCAGGGGGAGACCCCAGCATACGACTCACCGTATGCTTTTCGGCGTATTCGCTCATATCCAAGCGAATCAATGCGGATTCGTCGTGGAATAAAAAGTTAGCAATGGCTTTGGCGACTTCGGTTTTGCCGACCCCTGTAGGTCCTAGCAATAGGAAGCTTCCCATAGGCTTTTGCGGATCTTTCAAGCCTGCTCTCGCTCGACGAATGGCATCAGACAAAACGGCAATCGCATGATCCTGCCCAATAACTTGCTTGGCGATGTAATCTTCAAAATTGAGTAAGGTTTCCGCTTCTTCCGCCAGCAAGCGAGTCAACGGTACGCCCGTCCATTTAGAAACCACTTCGGCAATGTCGTCCGCATCGATTTGCTCTTTCAACAAGGTGGTTTTCAAGGCGTTTTCTTGCGTTGTGGTGTTAAGGGTGTTGAGTTGCTTTTCAAGTTCAGGCAAGCTACCGTATTTCAGTTCTGCTGCCTTGCTTAAATCAGCGTTTTGCTCGGCTTCTTCAATTTGAAGTTTGCACGCGTTAATGGCTTCTTTAATTTCTTTGACTTTTTGGATGTGTGCCTTTTCACCCTGCCATTGATCCTGCAAAGTGCCTTGCTCTTTTTTAAGGGATACCAAGGTTTCTTGTAAATCAAGCAAGCGTTTTTTAGACGACACATCCTCTTCTTTTTTCAAGGCTTCTTGCTCGATTTCAAGCTGACGCAACTGACGGTTCACGACATCCAACTCTTCAGGCAGGCTGTCAATATCGGTGCGTAAGCGACTGGCCGCTTCATCCATCAGGTCAATGGCTTTGTCAGGCAAGAAACGGTCTTGAATGTAGCGTTTGGAAAGTGTCACCGCAGCGACCAAAGCGGCATCCTTAATCCGTACCCCATGATGCAATTCGTACTTTTCTTTTAAGCCCCGTAAAATACTAATCGTGTCTTCTTCACTGGGTTCGTGAACTTGCACAGGCTGAAAGCGACGCTCCAAAGCGGCGTCTTTTTCAATGTATTTACGATATTCGTTAATCGTTGTTGCCCCAATGCAACGCAGTTCCCCACGAGCCAACTTGGGTTTAAGCAGATTGCTAGCATCCATAGCACCACCGTCGCCTCCGCCACCTGCTCCCACCACTGTGTGTAATTCGTCGATGAATAAAATAATTTGTCCAGCCGATTCTTCCACTTCTTTCAAGACATCCTTAAGCCGTTCTTCAAATTCGCCCCGATACTTGGAACCTGCTAAAAGCATCCCCATATCGAGTGAAAAAACTTGCTTGTCTTTCAAGCCTTCAGGCACATCGCCTTTTATAATCCGTTGAGCCAATCCTTCAACAATCGCCGTTTTGCCGACCCCAGGTTCGCCAATCAAAACAGGGTTGTTTTTGGTGCGACGGCTTAACACTTGTATCACACGGCGGATTTCATCCTGCCTGCCAATAACAGGATCTAGCTTGCCTGACCGTGCTTTTTCAGTGAGGTTATGTCCATATTTATACAAGGCACTTTGTTCATTAGCGGTTTCATCTGGACGATTTGAGGGATTCAACCCTTCTGCGAGCGTCACTGCTGTGACACCAGCACGTCGTAATAAAGTGGATGCCAGCCCCCCTTCATCAAGCAAAGCCAACAATAAATGTTCAGGCGAAATAAGGTTCTTTCCCTGTTGATTCGCCATATTCCACGCCACATTTTGCACTAAAGCAATGCGAGCCGACACATACAAATTTGATTCAATCGGGTGATTCAATCGTGGGCGACTGGCAAGATTCTTCGCCAATTCCGCGATCACGGTAGGGTAATGCCCCCCTAAGCTTTGAATCAGGCTTTGGTGGACCTTCATGCCCTGCCCATGTTCGAGCAACGCCAGCAAAAGATGCTCAACATCCAATTCGCTATGGCGGAACTGCACGGCAATGTCGTGACTGACTTGCAAGAGTCGTTGGGCTTCAGGGTCGTATCGGTTGACGTCAAACATAGGGGAATCCTCGCAAGCTTTTTGTAACGTTCCCTTATTATACCTGTTTTTGGTGATTTGTGATTGTTTTTAAGAAAACTTTCAAATTGCTGAAAAAAGTTCTGTAACAGACTCGAAAAATAAAAATTCGTCATCTTGAGCATAGCGAAAGATCCCCCCGCCTGTGTTGGGAGATCCTTCACGTGCGTTCAGGGTGACAGAAAAAACTACCTACCCACGTTAGAGGCGGTCTTGATATTGTTAATCACCGTGCTGAGGCGTTTCGACACCATGTTGAAATACATCAGGTTCTTTTGCATATCCATCAACTCATTTTGTAAATTAACGGTGCCGTCGCCTTCGGTACTCAACATATCGGGGAGCTGGCTTGCCCCCATACGGCTCGATAAGGAGGTGTCCATCACGCTGTTGTCTGCCCCTAAAAAGGTTTCAAACTTGTAGTGCTTAGGTTTGTATCCTGGGGTATTGACGTTGGCGATATTGTCCGCCGATGCCTTTTGCATGGTGATGAGGTTGCTTAGATTTTGACTTAAGGGAGCCACCGCTCCGTCGATATTGATGCCTGAAAATTGCATGATTAAATCCTTTTATAGCTTATTGTCTAATTCGGATCGCCTGATTGAGTAGTTCATCCATGAGTTTGACGAGTCGCATATTGGTAATGACCCCTGCGTTAATCCGCATGGAATTGTGAACTTCGTCGTACAAATCCACATTGGAACGTTCCAACGCCCCTTGCATGATTTGAGGTTTTTCTTCTAAAGTCGGCGTGCCTGATTCTTCAGACGGTAAGAGCTGGTTACGGCTGGTTTTGACGAGTCCAGCAGGGTTGTCAAAGCGTGCGATACTCATTTGCCCGATGACTTTTTTATAGCCGTCTTCCTTCTTTTTGATGCTCACTTCCCCTGTGGGGGACACCATGAGCTTGCCGAAATCCTGCGGAATTTGGATGCCTTGCCCTACAATGTCACCTTCTTGGGTCACTAAAATACGGTCTCGATTCAGTCGAAAGCGACCGTCTTTGGTGTAGGCTTGTGAGCCGTCGGGGCGAGTCACCATAAAGTAGGCGTTGGGATTTTTTAAGGCGAGATCGAACTCGTTTTGCGTGAGTTCTTGCATACCTGCGGTGGTGTCGGTTTGCAGGGAGCCTTTTAAGGCGTTGGGCCCGTCGAGGTAAAGATCAAAGCGTTCGGCTTTATAGCCTGTGGTGGTATAGTTCGCCATGTTTTTCACAACGCTATTGAGGGCATTGTAATGCACCAAACCGTTATTAGCAGCGGATTGAATCATACCGATGAGCATAGATAAAAACCTCACACAATTTAGGGTGTCGTGTGAGGTATCGGTATAAAATTAGGTTTATCTAAAACGGTCGTTCAAATAATGGAGGAAAACTAAAAGCTTTGGTAGTGTCTACATTTAGTCAAGAAAGGAGGAGTTTCAAGGAAAAACAAACGGCTTTTGAGGCGTGTACACAGACGTACATAACGAAAAAACGGCTTGTTTTGACACAGAAAGTACCCTTTATGGGCTGAATGTAGGCACTACCTAGTTGTTTTCCATTTGAATGACATTCTCCCACTCGTCCGAACCGTTGATGACATCATAATTGAGATCACCTTCTTGAGCGGAAACAAGGGTCGCTACCGTGCAACTGGAAATGACGTTAATGGCGGTTCGCAACATATCCAAGATGCGGTCAATGGGCCAAAGCAGGGCAATGCCTCCAAATAAAGGCGTAAAGCCTTCGCCAATGGAATTGATCACAATCGCCATGGTGATTAAGCCTGCACTCGGCACACCCGGTGTCGCAATGGAAGCCAAAATCGAAAAGACGACGATGAGAACTTGAGTCCACAAGGTGAGTTCAAGCCCAAAGGCTTGAGCGAGAAATAAAACAGCAATCACTTCAAACAAGGTCGTCCCTGTTTTGTTGATGCTAGCCCCTGTTGGCAAAACGAAGCTGGCGACTTGATGGCTAACACCCACACGGTTTTCGCAACAGGCAATCGACACAGGCAAGGTCGCAGAACTAGATGCCGTACCAAAGGAAACCATAATCGCTTCGCTAATGGCTCGGTAGAATTGTAGGAAGTTCACTTTGGCAACAGTTTTCAACAAAATCGGGATCAAAATGAAGGTTTGAATCAATAAACCCATGACGACGACTAGCGTGTAAGGGGCTAAAATCTGGAAGATTTGAGGTCCTGCTTTCGCCACAGAAATAAAGGTCAAACTGAAAACACCAGGAACAGCGAGAATAAAGACCCAATCGGTTAATTTCATAGTCGTGGCAAAAATAGATTCAAAAAAGGCAATCACAGGACGTCCCGCTTCACCCACTTTAGACAAGGCACTGGCAAAGAAAATCGTAAAAAGAACCAATGGCACCATTTCGGCTTTCGCCAAGGCTTCCATGGGGTTTTTAGGAATCAGATTAAGAAAGAGTTCTTTTAAACTGTAGGCATTTTCGGTGATATGACTAACATCCACAGGCGGGCGATGCGACATGCTGGCTAAAGCAGATGTCGGATCTTGCATCAAGGTTTTGAGGTATTCACCAGGGTGGAGAAATTGCCCAAGTCCTAGAGCAATTAGGGCGGAAAGCGTCATCATAATGACGAACCAACCCAAGACGCGACCGCCAAAGCGACCTAAGGAACGACCATCACTGACGCTGGTGACACCCACGACAAGGGAACTCACCACAATAGGAACCACCAGCATGCCAATCAAGCGAATAAAAATCTGTCCAATGGTGTCAAAAATGGTGTAAAAGACATGAAATTTCGGATCGCTTAATGCTAAGCCTAAGCTTGCTCCTGCCACAATGGCAAATAAAATATGCCAGTGACGCTTTGTGCCTAAGCCTAATGCCAATAATGCCAACCACAAAAAACGTTTCATGCCAAGATGCTCTCCATGTAAAATCTAAAGTATCTCCACATCATACGCCAAAGCGACAAATTACACAAGACTAAGCAGGGAGTTTTGTGTAGTCAGAAGCTTTTGAAGAGCTAGACAAAATGAACAAGTCGATGATTTCAGAAAGTTCATTGGCTTTGCCTTGATAATGCTTAATATCGGATTCCAATTTACGAATCACGGTTTTGTATTCTTCAATTTTCTTGATGTTGCCACGCACGGCTTCTAACATTTCAGATTGAGCCGATTGAGCTTCAGAAAGTACTTCTTCCATCGCAATGCCCATGGCTTCCATGGTCAAACGAATGATTTGAGCCCCTGTTTGCTTGGTGACGCCTTCAGGCAAGTTATTCACCAAGGTGATTAAGGTACGCACATTATTGGTGTATTCAGTGTCATAAATGGGCTTAGGTTCTGTCAAGTGACTTAAAGAAAGTTGAGGCTTACGAGCCACCACTTCAGTATAGCTGGCTTGAGCCACTTCAGCATCTAAAGGGCTAAAACTAATGGCTGTTGCGATATTTTCAGCAATGCGTTCATCGGCAACATCTTGGCTATACACAGAGTCTAAAAGGGCATCATCTAAATCAATGTTCTGGATGCCTTCAATAGAAGGGATTTCAGAAAGATCAGTGTAGCTGGTGGACATGGAAGAAGCTCCTATTGGGTCGTCGGAATACGTAGACACTTTACGCTTAACTAACGTGAGCGTGTCATTAAGGGTTATTTTATCAATTGTAGCATCTTTCTTGTTTTTTGTCTCGTCTTTTTCTTCACGGGTGAAATCGGATGCGACTTCACCTGCGGTTGCCAGAATAATAAAGCTTGTTCTTGATGAACTCAAGCGTTCTTTGATACGTTCTAAATTAGGAGACCTGCTCGGTGCATTGAGCAAGGGAAGGGGCGTTTGTTCAGACTGCTTGAGCCGTTCTTTTAAGCGTTCAAAACGAGACGTCATAATAAGGATTCCTTGTTTTTTGGATAGGGCTATTTTAGCGTATATGTGAAGGGGCGTCTTCATTCAGAATGAAATTCCCATAAATGAAGGACACTTTAAGATTGCAAAATGCTCTTTAACTGTTCGAGAGCCTCTTCAAAGGGGACGTTGTCTTGAATGCCCTGACGCAGAAAATCCATAAGCGGATCATGCAATTTCACCGCACGATCCAACGCCGCATTCTGCCCTGCGACATAAGCCCCCACAGAAAGCAAGTCTTCATTTTGCTGATAGGTGGCTAGCAATCGACGAGCTTCACTCGCCAACGCTTGATGTTCCGTGCCAGCTAAGATCGTAAACAAACGACTGACAGATGCCCCCACATCGATCGACGGAAAATGATTGCGTTGCGCCAAATCACGAGACAAAACGACGTGACCGTCCAACAAACCACGGGTTAAATCGGCAATGGGTTCGTTGAAGTCGTCACCTTCCACCAAAACCGTGTAAATTCCTGTGATGCTTCCTTTTTCGCCCATACCTGTGCGTTCTAGCAATTTCGGCATAAAGGCATACACACTCGGCGGATACCCCCGTGTCGCAGGAGGTTCCCCCGCAGCGAGTCCGACTTCTCTTAATGCCATGGCAATACGAGTGACGCTGTCCATCATCAATAAAACTTGCTTGCCTTCGTCTCTGAAGTATTCGGCAATGGCCGTCGCCACGAGTCCTGCCTTGATTTTAACGAGAGCAGGGGCTTCGGCAGTCGCCACCACCAGCACGCTTCGCTTGATGCCTTCTTCGCCAAGCGAATGCTGAATAAACTCTTTGACTTCACGACCCCGTTCGCCAATCAGAGCAATCACGTTGAGATCCGCCTTGGCATTACGAGCCAGCATCCCGAGCGTGGTGCTTTTGCCTACGCCACTGCCTGCAAAAACACCGACTCGCTGACCGTAGCCTAGAGTGAGGGTGCTGTCCCACGCTTTAATACCTGTGGGTAAAATCTCGTCGATTTCTTTACGATACAAGGGATTCGGCGGTATGGCGGAAGCGTTATACTGAATCGATGCCTTCGGTAAGCTCGTTTCAGGATTCATCGGGTTGCCTAGCCCGTCTAGAACATGCCCCAGCAAGTGAGGACCTACGCCCACTTTAAAGGGTTCGCCTGTGTTCCAAACCCTTGCTCCGGGATGCAGTGCTTGCATGGAGCCTAGGGGCATCAAGAGTAAGTGACCGTCTTTAAAGCCCACGACTTCGCTTAGAATGGGGTTAATTCGACTGCCTGCTTCTTCGATTTCACAAATATCGCCGAGTTTGGCATTCGGTCCTTGGGATTCTATCATCAAGCCAATGGTTTTAACCACACGTCCAAAGGCGACATCATGGTGCCGTTGGCGATTGGGGATTTCAATGTTTTCTAAGAGGGCATCGTTTGTCATGGCGTTTCCTTAAGCTAGCTGTCTTTCTCCCTCCCCTTTAAGGGGAGGGTTGGGGTGGGGAGTAGATGTAATGCTGGGTTTTCAAAATCCCCCCCTCTCCCTAGCCCTCTCCTCAAGGAGAGGGAACAGGACTTTTACAGAGATTTCTATCGTACTTACTTATTATATCGAATAGCCCACCATAAGAAGCCAAGATTTTTAGAGGGTTTTAGAAATCTCCTCTATATAGAGCATCAAGTTTGGAAAGTGAATGTCGAATAATGAGTGATGATGACGAATTAAAAACAAATCGAATTGAGAGAAACGCATGATTAAAGGCAGGATAATCCTTCTTTTATTGGGATTGCTTTGTGGGCTAAATAGCCCGCAGGCACTGGCTGTGATCAATGTTTCCAACGAATCTGAACTCATTGCGGCGATGGGTCAGAGTGCGGATTTAGACATTAACATTCTTAATAGTTTTACCTTGTCGAGTCCTCTCACGATTCCGTCGAATGCGTATGTGTTTACAGGCAACGGCTTTAACATTACCTCATCGGGAGGAGGCTTGACCTTCCCAGCCGTCACCAAAGTCCAAAACTTGCGAGTCGATGCAGGCTTACCTCAATACTTACAAAACACCGCCACGGCGGGCGGTGCCTTAGCTCCCAGTTCAGGCACGACGACGCTCGCTAATGGAGTAGCTTTCACCACCAACAACGCCACGGCAGGTAGTGGCGGAGCCGTCGATAAAACGTCCACCGCTATTTTGGAAGTTACAGGAGTTTCCACATTCGCCAGCAATACATCGACAGCAGGTGGGGGGGCGATCTATGCCACAGGCACAGGCACAACGACACTTGCTGGAACCACGACCTTTACCAATAACCGTGCGACGGGCACAAGCACTGCTAGTGTCACTACACCAGCTCTAATTACAAACGGATTGGTTTTGAATCTAAATGCTGGGGATCCTAACTCATATCCTGGTTCTGGAACCCTATGGACAGATTTAAGTGGGAATGGGAATAATGGGACTCTAACGAATGGACCGACTTATAGTAGTGCGAATGGTGGGTCTATTGTTTTTGATGGAGTGAATGATAAAGTTACTTTCCCAAACAATACACTTAATACAAGTGCTGGAGTCACTGTTGAAACGTGGTTTAAAACTTCAACAGCAACAAAGTATCAAGATATTTTTGATTTAGATGATGCCTATGGAATTTGGGTTACTACAAACTACGGCGGTCAGACTGGAAAAATAACGACCTCCTTTGCCACTACAGGTGGAATTATGAGTGCCAATTATCTTGTCGATACTTGGTATCAAGTTGTACTCTCTGGGAGCGGAACAACAAATATTTTATCTTTGAACGGAGTGAGTGTAGCAACAGGATCAAGAACAGTGACTTCTAGTATAAATTTAAATACAGCAAGAATAGGTAATGTTGATGGTGATAGAGCATCAGAATATTTGTTGGGCAATGTCTCTATTCTAAAAATATACAACAGGGCGCTCACCGCATCGGAAATCCAACAAAACTACAACGCCACAGGTGCAAGGTTTGGACTATTAAGTGACGGCGGCGGCGGTGGAGCGATTCGTAACGTTTCCACAGGTTTATTTCGAGTCGACGGCTTGGCGACCTTTGCCACCAACAGCTCAAATGCCTATGGGGGAGCGATTTTTAATAGTGGTAGCGGTGTACGGATGGACTTAAACCAAGGGGCGGTCTTCACCAGTAACTTCACTGGCGGAGCCAACGCCACTCGCTACGGAGGCGCCATTTATAACGACAGCTCGGCAATTTTCACCATTGGCAATGGCTCGACGTTTACCGACAACGGCAAAGAGGGGGCGACGGTTCGCTCCACGCACGGCGGAGCGATTTACAACACGGCGAGCTTAACCCTCGACGGCACCACGGCATTTACGACCAATGCTTCGACCACTGAAGGCGGCGCCGTGTGGAACTCAGGCACCGCCACCTTCAACGGGGCGACCACCTTCACCACCAACAGTGCGGTCAGTGGTGGAGCCATCCGCAATACGTCATCAGGCTTGTTCAGCGTCGACGGGCTAGCGACGTTTGGTAATAGCGGAAACAACACGCAAGGCAACGTCGCAACGTCTAGCGGTGGAGCCATCGAAAATAACGGATCAGGGGTCGTTTTGAACCTCAACAACGGCGCGGCGTTTTACAATAACCGCACCACAGGCGCCACCTCCAACGGCGGGGCGATTTTCAACACA
>CANGYO010000050.1 GCA_947458095.1 Vampirovibrionales bacterium
TAATTCTTCTGTAAAAAAAGCCTTTACCCTTACTGAACTTTTGGTGAGTTTAACCGTGTTGGGGCTTATTGCCACCCTTACCTTGCCTCACCTGTTTGCATCGTTTGATCGTGCCAAAAAACGTGCCGTGTTTAAAGAAACCTACCAAGCCTTAGCCGAAGCCGTGCATGCAGCGATGTTGGAAGGCGAGCCACTTAGGGCGATTGTTGAAAAAAAATTAAATCCAGTAAAAATCTGTCGAGACCCACTTGCAGACGGTTGTACCACATTGCATACAAATAGAGAAGCTTATAGTTCTGCAGGAGTGAAATTAGCAACGGGAGTTAGTATATTTGGTTTTAATGATACATATATGCGTGGGTCAGGTAGCAACGACCTCTTAGACGGGGTAATAATTGGTCTTGAGGACTTTCCCAAGAAAGAATATTATTACATTGCTTACAACGTCACGGAGCGTCCTGAGAATACTAGCGTCTGGCCTGATTTTCCGTACGATTCTAGTTCTACTTATAACTATCTTGAAAATATGATACGTGTCAATACTATTGTTCGCCCTGGTGAAATTAAGTGTTGGGAACAAGCCTGTTTGGATATGCTTAAGAAGGATTAGGTTCTTTTTATACTACCGAGGCGATCTAAACGTGTAGCTTATT
The DNA here is from genome assembly GCA_947458095.1 of Vampirovibrionales bacterium. Lineage (GTDB taxonomy): Bacteria > Cyanobacteriota > Vampirovibrionia > Vampirovibrionales > JAJTHC01 > JAJTHC01. The sequence goes on from CANGYO010000050.1 coordinate 654, forward strand.
TTCGCTTCACCTTTAGCAGCCACCACCGCACGAAACGCCACAGGCACGCCTTCCACCTTCACCGCAGGCACCGAACTCGAAATCAATTCCCATTTTTCATATGGATACTCATAAACATCCACTGTCACAGCGGAATGCTTACTATTTTTGAGTAACACTTCATAGCTTGTCGTCATGGTGTCAGGAGTTTCGACATAGCGGGTTTGACTTTTACTTGCTCGGACATTGGGGGCTTCGCCAAGAGGGAGCCGTAAGGCTTCTTTCACGGCATGATAGCCCTGTTTCCCTTCGCTAATCAACTGGTCATTACCTTGAGCGTCGCTTTGATACACCGAAAAAAGACCCGCAGGCAAGGCGTCTTCAAACATAGTGCTTTCTAAGAAATATTGCACGGCTTGATTGGGGGCTTCAAATCGAGCGTTTTGAGACTGCCACCACCATCCATTTTGTGTGGGTGCATATACATAACGAAAACTTGTTTTAGGCGTAAAAGACTTCCAAACATAAGACGCCTTTTGTTGGCGTTCCAAATCCACGGCTTGATTGAGGCGGATCATCATCAATTCACCCACATTTTGCATGCTGGGCGACTCATACGCAGCGTCCGATGCTAAATTGCTGGCATAAGCCCTTGGCGACATCAGGCCACTCGGGGCATAGTCGGCGTGACGTTGTGTGGTGCCAAACAGGGCATTGACGTGAATTTGACGAAGGGGTAGCGTACTTTGATTTTCCAGCTCAAGCAAGGCGTCAAGCGAAACGGGGTGCGAGGTTTCTTGAGGCAAGTGCCAAACATAGTGCATGTTGGCACGAAGTCCTGATAATTGATAGAGTAGGGTCGCTTTTTGGCTTTGAATGTGGGCACTTTCCAATTGAGCGATATAGGACGCTGGCTTTTTCAAATCGCTTAAAGCCGTGATTTCTCTCAATAAGAGTTGGGAACTCGGCACTTGCCAAAGTTCTGTACCCACTTGCACCACGGCAAGGTCTCCTTCGGAGGAAACGTGCTTTAAAGTGGCTTTCACATACTTGTCCGTCACGACATCTTTCACCCAAACGGCTTTATGGAGGTAGTCCAAGGCAGGGATTTCAAAGCTCGAAGGGTTTTTAATGCCGATGAATTGAACGCCTTTTTTCCAAACGCTGCCTTCAGGAAAGAGCTGAACATCACTGGCTTGTGGAAGATTTAAGATCGATACATTCTGTTGACCCGTCTTTAAGGAAAGAGACAGTGTTTCACTGAAAATGGCTTTGCCTTCAGGGTAGAGCGTGACTCGTTGGGGGGCGGCTTGAGCGTTCAATAGCAATGAAGCAAACATTAACGTGAAGAGGCTTAGTGTGCGTAAGGGCGTGCTTAGGGTCATCCACATGATAAATTATCTCCTTTTTTAGGGCTTCTAACTTTGTTTAATAAAGCATAGATTACTAAAATAAGCAAATCTGACTAGGGGTAATTGTTAAACAAATAGGGAAAACTTTACTTTTGGGCTTGTAAGAAGAGCTGTTTTTTGATAAAGTATAAATATAGTAAGGGAGTTCCAGTAAATGTAGTATTTACTGCCTTAGGATTGGCGTACAACGATTAAAGGTTTAAACTGTTATTAAGAACAGTAACAATTGTTTAAGATTACGCATCTTTTGTCGAGTACTTCTTTTTATGCTCTAGTATCCCTTTAAGTCAGGAGGTTTAAATGATTCCTGTTATGGATAAAGAAATAACATCTACTTCGGATATTGATAAACTTGCTGAAATGAGTGAAGAAGAGCTTGACGCTATTCCAGTTGAGGAAATGTTGGCTAGGCTTCGTAAAATGAACCAAGAAATGAAAGAGTGGAGACTTCGCTTGAAATCCGAACCCTTAATTTCTCGGGAAGAGTTTCGTAGGCTTTTTTGGCGAGATCTAAAGGGTCAATAGATAATGAGTTCTGAAGAAGATGTTCTTAAAAGATTGGAGCGTTTGGAAGCTAAGAATGATGAGCTTCGTAAACTAACCATAGCACTTTTTCAGTCTAATGAAGCAAATAAGCAAAACTATGAAGATCTCAGTCGGAATGTGGCAGAGAGTATCGTTCCCTATTTTGCTAGTGAAATGGAAACACTTTCTAAAAATTTCAACGAACACTATAAAGCAGAATTAAACAAACATCAAACTTTTTGGACAACAGTGGCTGCGGGTAGTTTAATTGCGTTATTAGGATATTTTATGAATTTTGAAGAATCCCATATCCAAAACACTATGACACTTCAAGCCACGCATATTCAGGAAACCTTTTCTCAAGAGAAAGAAAAAATTGACGTGGTCTTAAACGGCTTTAAAGAAAAGCTTCACACGCATCATAAATAAACCGTCTCTTTCATCTTATACCTTTTTCCCTCACAAATAGTTTGTTTTAGGGCTGATTGTCGCTTGTTTTTTAAACTTGTGTTAGAATCAGTGGAGTTACTATTTTATTTTTGTTAATTGTGGAGAAATTCCTATGATGACGATTTTTATTGAAGATATTCAAGCTCGCGAGATCTTAGATTCTCGTGGCAACCCCACCGTTGAAGTCGATGTTTACCTTTCTGGCGGAGCCTCTGGTCGTGCGGCCGTGCCTTCAGGAGCCTCAACAGGCTCTCGCGAAGCCCTTGAAATGCGTGACGGCGATGCAAGTCGCTATGGTGGAAAAGGCGTTTTACAAGCGGTTGCCAACATCAATGACGAGATCGCTGATGAATTGGTGGACTTAGATGCCACGGCTCAAGCCGATATTGACACCATTATGCTTGAAATGGACGGCACCGAAAATAAAAGCAAGCTCGGGGCTAATGCGATTTTAGGCGTCAGCCTTGCCACCGCTCGTGCAGCGTCTAATGCCCTAGATGTCCCCTTGTACCGCTACTTAGGCGGTGTTCGTGCCAACACCTTGCCTGTTCCCTTGATGAACATCATCAACGGTGGATCTCATGCCGACAACAACATCGATTTCCAAGAGTTCATGATCGTCCCTGCGGCGGCGGAAAACTTCAGCGAATCACTTCGTTGGGGAACCGAAGTCTTCCATAGCTTGAAATCCGTCTTAAAAGGACGTGGCTTAAACACAGGCTTGGGTGATGAAGGCGGTTTTGCTCCTAACTTACGTTCCAATGTGGAAGCCGTTGAGTTGATTTTAGAAGCCATTGAAAAAGCAGGCTTCAACCAAGATCAAGTCAAACTAGCTTTAGATGTAGCCGCATCCGAGTTTTACAAGAACGGTCAATATGTGTTAGAAGGCGAAGGTAAATCGCTTTCTTCTGCTGAAATGGCGAACTTCTTAAACGATTGGACGCGTCAATACCCTATTCTTTCCATTGAAGATGGCATGGCTGAGCAAGATTGGGACGGCTGGAAGATTCACACGGATCTTTCAGGCAAAACCACGCAAATCGTGGGCGATGACTTATTTGTCACCAACCAAGCGATTTTAGCAGAAGGCATTCAAAAGCAAATCGCCAATAGCATTTTGATTAAAGTGAATCAAATTGGTACGTTGACGGAAACGCTTGCGACGATTGACTTGGCTCATCGTTCAGGTTACACCACGATCATTTCGCATCGTTCTGGTGAAACCGAAGATACCTTCATTGCGGATTTAGCCGTGGCGGTAAATGCGGGTCAGATCAAAACAGGTTCGGTGAACCGTTCTGAGCGTGTGGCGAAATACAACCAGTTGCTTCGCATTGAAGAAGAACTCGGTTCAGCGGCTCGTTTTGCTGGGTTGGATGCCTTTAAAGCCACCAATACGCCTAGTGCTAAAACCGCTTGCACGATTGGCTAATCGATTTTTTGACACTTATATTTGACGCTGATATAATCCCCCTCTCTATTTTAGAGAGGGGGATTTTGATTGCAAAGTCTTCTGAAAAAGACACAAAAAAGACGCAAAATGGGTTTTATGCTAGTGATGTGTACGATTAAGGGGAATGACAAGCGATGAGTCAAAGTGCTTTCAATACGAATACGGCTCCCCTCCATACGTGGGGATACCCCAAAACGGCTTTGCCGTCTTTTTCGGCTGAAGACCCTAATGCCAAAGTCTTTACACAGGTGGATATTAAAGGCTACCGTCCCAAAGACTTTTATCGAGATAAGCTCTTAGTGTGGTGTCAAATGCAATTCCAAGGGCTAACACTAGAGATGAAAGCCGTCGACCGATTTGTGACCCAACAGCTCACGCATGTGCAGAAAACCCCTTATATTGATACCTCTAAAAGCACGGCAGAATTATTTGGCTTAAAACGACTCGATACGCTACGGCAACGTGTCGATATTGAACGCATGGTTCAAAATCCGCAGGCGTATCAACAGCAGATTCAAAGCCAAAGCAAAGCCATGAAGTCCGCCTTTCAAACGTGGACGAAAACCCCTCAAAGCCTCGCCAGTGGAGCCAAACAATTTGTGCATGCCAGCTTCACTAAACCTTTTACGAACTTATGGGCAGGGCAAGAGGTGGTGAGTTCCGCCTTAAGTGCGTTTGCGTCTGTTTTATTTGCGGTGAATGTGGGTAAGAAAACCTATGATGCCCATGAAAGTGCCTATAATGAAGGGCAACGAGGCGGTGAGTTGGCATTGACCACCACAGGTGAATTTGCCAAAGAAACCACCAAAGGGGGCTTAACGTGGATGGCAGGTTCGGTCGGGGCGGCGGCGATTGGGCATACGCTTGGCACGAATATCGGGGGGATTAAAGAGGGATCGAAGTTGGCTCGTTTTAAGACCTTGCCGACACGCATTGCGGTCGTTTTGGGAGCCGTCTTAACAGGCGCTACGGCTCAAGCCATTTTAGATTGGATTTTACCCAGCCGACCGATGGTTAAAAAGGTGAGCCTCAACGATATACAGCAGGAAGCCGAGCAGAAGCAAACCAAGTCTTCCTAATATATAGTATTCGATAGATGAAACAGGCTATGAGGCTATTCTAGGAGCCTATATTTTTTTGTGCGGGCGTGTACATAGACGTACATAAAGAACAAAAAAATCGTAGCGACAACGAAGAGACAACACGACATTTAATCGTTTAATTGGTATGAGGTGTACAGAGACGACCATAAGCACAGCAAACTAAACAGGAGAAACCTTAGAAAAGAAGCTTTCTCCTGTTTGGTTTGCTTAAACTTCATCAAAAGAAGGCTGTTTTCGTTGGCTAAGCTTCCATTGCATCAACGTCAAAACACCGATAATCGTAAAAATAAGTAAGCCTAAAGCGGTGGCTTGCCCAATTTCAAAACGCTGAAACGCTGTTTCATATAAGGCATACGCCAAAACCGTGGTGGCTCGATTTGGACCGCCTTGAGTGAGCAGGTAAATGGCATCAAAGGCTTGTAAGGCGTGGATCGTGGTCATCATGCCGACCAGTACAACCGTTGGCATGAGCTGTGGAAGCGTCACCCACCACCATTTTCGCAAACCAGACGCTCCATCTAGGGTAGCTGCTTCGTCGATGTGCTGGGGCAAGGCTTGCAACGCCCCCAAAATCAAGAGCATATTATAACCTGTCGCCTTCCACACTTCCAAGCTCATCACGGCGACTAACGCCGTATTCGGCGTAAAGAGCCACGCAATCGGACTTTTAAGTAAACCCACGGCTTGCAGGCTACTATTAAGTAAGCCTTGTTCAGGTTGAAAAATCCACATAAAAATCAGACTCGCTGCCATGGCAGGCGTGACATAAGGCAAAAACGCCAACACTTGGAAGATTCGCTTGCCACGGGTGATGCGATGCAAGGCTGTGGCAATCACAAGCGAAAAAAGCAGTTCAAAAATCACCACGCCCCCCACATACCAAGCGGTTTGGCGAAGCGTCTGAAAAAACGCTGGCGACGCTAAAAGCTGGTGATAATTTTCTAGCCCCACCCACTGTGGTGCCTCTAAAAGATTCCACTGCTGAAAGCTCAAATAAAAGGCGTAAAAACTCGGAATGTAATTCAAGAAAAACAGCCCCAGCACAACAGGCACAATAAAAAAGGCTGGCATCCAACGATTAAAATTAAGACGCATCAGGCATGGCTCCCTTTAGTTGAGCATCCTTGAGTGCTTGTTGCATACTTAAATCAGGCGTGTTGAAATAGGCGTCCATCGCCGAATTAAGCGATTGCCCTAGGCTCGTCCAGTTCTTGGGGTAAGCACTCGGCACGCCTGTGGGCATTGCCGTGATAAAATAGTCGGCGTGTTGGGGAGATTGCCCCCGTTGTAAGAAGGCATCGCTGGTGGCGAGTGCTTGGCGAGCAGGCACAATCAAGCCTGAATGCACCCAAGCCTTTTGAGAATCCGTACGACTTAAAAAACGAGTGAGGGCTTGGGCGTCTTTGAGGTGGGGACTACGGCGACTCATCGCATAGCCTGTGGAATCAATTCCCACACGAGAACCCGATTTGCCTTGGGGAAAGGGCAGGACATCCCACTGAAACGTGGCTTTTTCTCGAAGAAACGGTACGCTCCAACGACCGCTTAAAAAGAAGAGGAGCCGTCCTTGTAAGAAGAGATCGCTCATGGTGGCATTGCCGATTTCTTGGCGATCGGGGGCTAGGTGCGTATGCTGGCGTAAGGCTTTGTAATCCGCTAGTGCTTGGATGGCTGGATCGTTGAGTTTAAGTGTTTGATTGTTGAAAAGCTCGCCTCCTTCGCTCCACACGAAGGGGAGCCAAAACAAGGCAGGGGCTTGATAAAAGCTGATCGTCCACGTTTTGGTTGGACGATGCAAGTCCGCTACAGATTCCGCAATCTTGGGCAAATCGGCGAGATGCCACGACGGCTTCACCAAGGCTTGTGCTTGTGGAGCCAAGCGTTTAAGCAAGTCTTGATTGACATAGACCACGAGATTCGACACATCCCGAGGCACGGCACACAGCGTGCCGTTGGGAGCCGTCATACTTTTTAAGGCGGTGGGGAAGAAGGCGTTTCGTTCCTGCTGAATGAGTGAGGACGCATCTTCAAGCAAGCCTGCTTGGCAGAAGCGTTGGACATCCAAGCTATTGAGCATCATCACATCAGGCGTTTGATTGGACGCAATCAACATTTGCAGGCTTTGCGTGTACAAATCGGGCATGTAGCGAATCTTCACATGAAGGGTGGGGTGGGCTTCTTCAAAGGCGTGGACTTGCGTTTTGAGGGTTTGGAGTTCGTCAAGCGTCCCCCATGAGCTAAGGGTTAGGGTGGTTTCGCTATTTGGCACGCCCCCTAAAAAGGCGTGCCACGACTGGTACGCCATCCATAGCAGACTAAGGCTGAAGAGGGTAATGAGTCCATGTTTGAGGGTGAAGACGGTTTTAATCAAGACTTTCATTCACTTAGTATAACACTAGAAAGCGTCTGTATTAAGTACGTTGACTTTTACTCCTGAATTGAGTAGCTTTTTTCAACGCCACTCACAATACCTTCAAACAATTAAAGAAACCCTAAAGACGACTATATCAAGAGCAGATTTCCTAAAGGACTATAAGGGATTTTTCGCAGGTGTACCTGCTTGACGAGGATACAATCGTGGGGTGTTGGCGACCTTCATCAACTGCACCATGTAGCAGGTTTGCTCCAACGCTTCGACGCCTTCGGGGATGAAGACATCGACAAATTCGCCCCCGAGTCGTTCAATCGCATTTTCCGCCTTGAGCATTTCTTCTTCCCACTTAGGCCCTTTCAACGCCAGCATTAGCCCTTCACGCTTGACAAACGGCAAGCAATACTCTACCAAAACAGGCAGGTTAGCCACCGCTCGAGAGGTGACGACATCAAAGGCTCCACGCAAATGTGGTTTATGCCCCAAGTCTTCCGCACGTTCAGACAAGATCTTCACGCCCGTAATGCCCAAGGCGTGCAGTGTTTCATTTAGATAAACCGCTTTTTTCTTCACCACTTCAATGGAAAAAAGCTTGAGATCGGGTCGAAAAATGGCGAGCGGAATCAGCGGAAAGCCTCCGCCAGAGCCGACATCGAGGATTTTGGCATCTTGCGGAATAAAAAGACTGTAGAGCAAGCTTTCTAGAATGTGGCGAGTCAAAAAGCCGTCCCAATCGGTGATGCGAGTGAGGTTCATCACTTCGTTTTTTTCAAGCAACAGCGTGTAAAACTGACAGATGCATTGAAATTGCTCATCATTCACGGCAAGCCCTAGACTTTCGGCGTGAGCGAAAAAGGCTTGAGCCTCCTTTGTGTGGGGTAAATCAAGGGTCATTCTTGGGGAGTGCTTTCTAAAAACTTTTATACTGAAATTAAACTATACCACAAAGTCTTTTTGTACCTTCTCAATTTTATATTTCTAGTTTTGGCTAGCTTGTTTCTATAGCTGGTGCTTGGGGGTCTTTGTCCCGCCAAAGACTCCCCAAACCCCCAGTATGCCCCCCTTAAGAATCCCCCGTCCCCCCCTCCCTCCCGTCCCGAACCACGAGTTTTAATTTCTCGTATTGAACTAAGGAACGAGTTGGCTTCTAAACATCTTGCCGACAACGCACTAAATGCGAGGCTTCCGAGACATTTTGCGGACGGCAGGAACAACGGGAAAGCGAGAGGGGTGGGATTCTTAAGGGAGGGGGGCGACCAAGACCCTCCCTCCCTTAAGCCGCCTTTAGAGGTGTTGGAGACCTTTGGCGGAGCAAAGGTCTCTGACGACGACCAGCTAAAAACGAAGCTAATCAAACCCAAGACTAAAAAACTAAAAATCCAAAAAACTAAAGAATCAAGAAAATGCCTGATACCCAGCCCAGCGAAAAAAAACACGTCCACGTCCCACGCTTGGTGGAACGGCGTGAACGCCTGCGTACCTTTATTTCGCCTGCGGTGCTAAAACGCTTGGAAAACGGCGACTTTCAACCTGTTCGCAACAGCCAAGCAAGCGAAAGCGATGTGCGAGAATCGCAGTCGCCGTTGGCAGTCACCAAACGCTATATTCGCTATCAACCCGCCGTTTTTCGGGATCGCCACAAAGCTTTGCTGAATATCGCTCATTTTCTCAACCAACCCTATGCCAAAGTGTTGACCCTCGTTGGCAAGCAAGGCGTGGGCAAATTGAGCCTACTGCGAGGGCTGGCGGAATTGCTGGAACCTCGCTATGCGGAGCTGTTGTGGTTTGAAGTGCCGTCTTATGGCGATAGCGTTGAACTCGCCTTGCTGATGCTCAAGCAGATCTGTCAAGTGGCGGAACGTCGCACGCCTGAAGATCTCGTGGAAGCACCGATTTCGCCTACCTTGTGGGAAGCCCACACGGTGGACGCTCGAAAACAGCTATTTGACGCCTTACGTCAACGGCTCAAGCCCCTGAATGCCACGCCCACCTTGATCGTCGTTAATGGGCTGGATGCTATGTTGAACCCACAAAAACAGGCGTTACAGGCTCCTGCCTTTGTGGAAGTGCTGAACTTTTTGCTGAGCTTTGAGTCCTTTAAACTCGCCCTTTCAGGGGAACGGCATTGTGTGGATGTCTTAGACGTGTCGCCACAAGGGCTGAAAACCTTGAAATTAGAGGGCTTAGAGACTGCATCCCTTTTAAGCGAATCCGTGCCTGAACACTTGGCTGAACTCCTACCAGCGGTTGAGGCGATGCCGTGGCTATGGCAAGCGATGCTCAATGTGGATAAGCGACATCCTCAGATCCTAGAAGAGATTTTAGAAGAAGGACGTTTCTTGCAAGCAGAACAAGACGAAGCCCCCCTTCTTGCGACGGATTGGTTGAAAATTATTGCCTTTGTCACCCAACGTCACTTAGAAGCCTATGGTGGGGAAGCCTTGTCCTTACTGGCGTTGTTGAGTGTAATGCGTCAACCGTTAAGCCTGCCGACGCTGGCTCAGATCACCCAAACAGACGTTGACACGCTCACCAAACCCATGAAGCACGGCTTGTTTAAGGCACTCATGCGTTTTACGGTGAATCCGCATACGCTGGCGTTGAGCATGAAGCACGCCCCCAGCAACGCCTTCGATGCCTCCCCATCATCCACGCTAGATGCCACAAAAACGCCCTTATTGGTGGAGCTGTATCACGATATTCAACCGTATTTTAATGCCTTGCAAGCTATTGAATTGCAACGCTATTGGCACCATCGTTTGGCTCGTTTTTATGAAGCCGAAGCCCGTAAAAATCCTAAATACCGCCTGCTTTTGGCAAGCGACACCCTTGCCTTAGAGCGTGAAGCACGCTTTCATCACGATGCGGAAAAAGCGTTGGAAAGCACCAGCGTATCCGCATTTGCCCCTCAACAGGCGTATTCAGCGGATGTCCTCAAAAGTGCGAAAGGTTATATACCAGGCTATGTGCCGTTGCAAAGCCGTGCGAACCCGTCGGCTCAAGGCTCACCGCCTTCTTCTGTAAGCCCTTCTAAAGCAGGCGAAACCAACCGTTCAGATGCCAAAGACAGTGCCAAAGTTAAAGGGGCTTTTTCGGCGTCTTTTCCTGAAAAGCCCCCCATTGAAGTCAAGCCTCGACTGCCTGAACACGAACGTCGAGGGGCTTTAGCGTCGTCTATGACGGCTAAAGACGACAAACCGCTTGCTCCTCAAGATTTAAGCCGTCCTTATGCCGAAGCCTTGCTGGAGCTTGCCACTTTGTATACACATTTAAATAATATCCCTGCGTTGGAAGGCACGCTTAAAGCCCTCAAGCCCTTTCACGCCAGCTTGTCTAAAAACACCTTGGCGGAACTCACCTTGAGGCAAGTTTTTGTGGAAACGCATCATCAACATTATAAAAAGGCATTGGCTTTGTTAGAAGGCGTTTTTGTGGGGATTAAAGACGGGCAGTATTCAGATGACATCACTTTTTCTGGCTTATTACGGCTCCATCATTTGCATGAAAAAGGGGTAGATGTCCATGAAAATAAGGGCGTTCATGCCTTTTTAAGGCATTACTTTGAAGAAAATGCCACTTTTTTGGCGTGGAAGTCAAGCCCTTCTAAACATGAGACCCTTTCAAAAGATTTCAAGACAAAGCGAGTCATTTGGGCAAATGCCTTAAGGCTTTACGCCGAAACCCCTGAAATACCCCTTGCCAAGCACGTCGAAGTCTTGTCTTTAAGCGTAAGAGCCTTCCTCGAAGTAGGGGGTTTTTCTCAAGCGGTGGAAACCTTACATGAGCTAGCCGAAGTCTTGCTGAAGGCAGGTCATGCCGAAAAAGCCTTGCTGTCCCTCAAAAAAGCCGAAACGCTCGACGAGCATCATCATCAAGCCCTTTTAAAGTGGAAGACCCAACATCAAATCGCCTTGACGCTTTGGGAACTGGGGCATCCGAAAGAAGCTGTCACACGTTTGAATGCGGTTTTACATGAAGCCAAAACGAAAAACGACGCCTATTGGCAAGCCAGCACACTTTTTTTACTGGGGGAACTAGCTTTTGATTCACTGAATGGTGTAGAATGGGCATTGAACTGCATGGAAAAAGCCCTCGCTTTTGGGCAAGACGTGCTAGGTTCCGAACGTTACCGTGCCTTTAGTCAGCGAAGAAAGCAATTACAAGATGAACGCCAAAACACAAGCCCCCTTAACCCCGTCAAACACAACCACAACAGCCCTCAACGCATGGGGCGGAAGCGTCGTACTGCCCGAAAGCTCTCAACTTAGCCAAGCACGCTTATTTGAAGCCTTAAAGACGCATTCCTTTAAGCGTGGGCATTTCATCCTCGCCAGCGGAGCTTCTTCCACATGGTACATGGATTGCCGTATGACCGCCCTTTCCAGCGAAGGATCACTTCTGATTGGGCAATTGTTTTACCACGCTTTACAACAACTCGAACGACCTGCTTCCGCCGTAGGGGGCATGGTGCTTGGGGCTGCCCCCCTCGTCACCAGCGTTACGGCGTATAGTGCCTTTGTAGGAAATCCCCTGAATGGGTTTTTGGTGCGTAAAGAAGCCAAGGCTCACGGCGGTACCAAGCAAATTGAAGGGCATTTACAGGCGACCAGTCGTGTGGTTTTGGTGGAAGATGTCGTGACCACAGGCGGTTCGACGCTAAAAGCCATCGATGCGATTCGTAAGCAATTCCCCCATGTCGATATTGTGGGCGTTTTGGCTTTGGTGGATCGTCACGCAGGGGCTAGGGAGCGTTTTCTTCAACAAGGGGTTCCGCTTCACACGCTATTTGGCATTGACGCATTTCTTCAGGAATAAGCGACTGCCAGTTGCGTCCTAGATTGTCGAAAAAGTGGTGGGCTTCAAGCACATCGTCATAGCCAATGGGGTCGAAATCACTGAGCCGTTCTTTTTCTTCAGGCGTGAGTTCCGGGTCTTTATAGCGACGACGCAGACCGTTCAAGCCTACCCCACCTGCAAAGCGAGGCATTTTTTGCGAACGTTCAATGTTTTGCATTAAGGTGCTTAAATCCACGTCATCGCTGTCTTCGATGTCGTCGAACTCAAAATCATCATCGTCATGTTCTTGCACTTCAATCATAATGGATGCATCGGGGCTATTTTGCTGATGCTTCAAAATCTGGCTCAAGTTGGTTTCAACCCCAATCATGGCGTTGCCAATATCGCTATGGCACTGTTGGCATTCCAAATGCACCAAGAACATGTGGGCATCTTCACGGAGTAACCTGACGCTATGTTCTTCTAAATGCTGACCACACTGGGGGCATTGCATTTGGGTAAAGAAGTTTTGAATCAGTGAAAATGAATCCATGGGATTTCCTTATTCCTTGTGTTGTGAAGTAACATTATAGTTCGGGATGTTGCCGATCAGAATCTCGCATAATACAGTGTAGCATCCTTTTTTGTATTTTGCACCAAACCCTAACAATTCTTTAACATTGGGGTCTATAATGGTGGTTTTTGGGATTTTTATCTTCGTTTAGAGCTGGTGCTTGGGTTTGGTTAGCTCCTTTTATAGCTGGGGCTGTCAGAGACCTTTGCTCCGCCAAAGGTCTCAAACACCTTATGTATGAAATAATAAAAAAGCTCTAGGCGATCGTCCGACACCCTGGTTTTTTACAACCGATTTAGAGTCCGATCCCTAGAGTCTTTTTTAACACTTGTCACATTCGAA
>CANGYO010000051.1 GCA_947458095.1 Vampirovibrionales bacterium
AAGTGACCAAACGTTCTATTTGCATTTGAAAGAATGTGAGTGGCGATTTAATTTGAGATCTCAAAATATCTATGCTATTCTGTTAAAGGAATTGAGGAAAAATCCTCTCTAAAGTTTACCAGACCCTTATTTTATAGTGTTCGATAGATAAAACAGGCTATGAGGCTATTCTAGGAGCCTATATTTTTTTGTGCGGGCGTGTAGTGAGACCTACATAACCAAACAAAAAAATTGGTGCGACAACGAAGAGACCATAGACCGTTTTATATAGCGGATACTATAGACTTTTGCAGAGCTTTCTATAGACAAGTACAGGAAATTATAAAACGGCTATAAACAGGCGAACAATGCCTACGCCACCTTACTGTGATTCGGTTGAGCCGTCACACGAGAGCGTTTGGCTTTTTTTTGCATAGAAAGCGTCACTGCAAAAATCAAGCCCGCTAAGGCAATCACGACGGCGGAACCCAAGCCCGTGTCATAAGTAAAATGCTGTCCAAAATAACCCATAGCCATCATGCCTAGCCCTTGACCTGAATCGGCGAGCATCGTGTAAGTCGCCATCGCAGACCCTCGCTCGCTGACTTTGGTGCGATCCGCCACCATGGCAACGATCGAAGGTTGAACTACCCCCGAACCCAAGCCGTACAAGACGGCGGAAATCAACAAAGGCACGGTGCCAAACGAATAAAACATCCCGATGAGGCTCACCACGACCAACGCCATACCTGGAATAACCGTATATAAACGTCCGAATTTGTCGCTGGATTCTCCGCCCAAGAAGCGACTGGCAATCAGCGAAAAGGCGTAAAATAGGTGGAAGCTTTCGACATGTTCAATGCCTTTACTTGCCACAATCAAGGGAATAAAAGGGATTAACGCCCCAAACACAAAGCTATTGCTGGCTATCAACAAACCGGGGGTGACGCCTTTGATGTTGAATAAGCGTCCCTTAATAGGCGTACGACTGCTTTCTTGCATTTCTTGCCGTGCATTTTGTTTCGTGTGATGCGTTTCTAAATTGCCCATGCGTAACAGTACAAATAAAGCACCGAGCATAATGCCTAATGACAACAGCATCGCTTCAATACACCAGCCCCGTTCCGCCATGACCCAACCAATCGCAGGGGCGTATGCCATGGCGAGCTTAATGGCGTTTGAAAACATGGCAATGCCTCTGGCACGAGACTGCTCAGGCACGGTTTCGGTTAAATAACTGTAAGAAACACTATTGAAAAACGAAAAACCTACGCCCTGCAAGGCTCGAGCCACCCATAGCACCCATAAGGTATTGGGCATAAGCAACATCAAAATCGTACCAGCCCCAAAAAACGCCATCGCCACCAAAAACAAGCGACGTGGGGGCCATTCTTCGTAAAGTTTTCCCACCCAAGGACGCACCAAGACGGACGCCACCAAGAACAACGCCAACAACTTCCCCGATTCTGCGGGGCTGACATGAATGCCGTTGAGGTGAATGGGCAACATCGTGGTGAAAAGGTGCGATGCCGAATAGAACAGCGTCGTGGTGAGGCAAAGTAACCAAAACACCTTAGGCAATGTTTTAAACGATTCTAAAAAAGAAGGCAATTTCACGGCACGGTTTCATTTCGATTATTTATAGAGTGTTCGATAGCTAAAGGACTTATATTGAGAATCATTCTCAACAAATAGAATAGCATTGACCCAAATAGAGGTCAAGCCCTTTTTGATAAAATTACTACAAATGTAACTGTTTTGGTTTAAATACTCTCAAAAATAAAACGTGTCCCCTCCCTATTTTTTTAGTATGATAGGGGGACGATCCTATTTATACGATAAGAAAGCCCCGCCTGCGTGACACAGCCCCTGCTTCAGCCTTTTACAGAAAGCGATTTTTTCCCCTCAAACGCCCAATGGCGTGTGGGTTGGATGTCGTTTCTCAATACGCTACCCATGCGTCACGGTATTGAAATGACTATGCCTGCTGGGTTTCAGCATTATTACGGCGTGCCTTCTCGGCTTAATCAGGCGTTGCTCGCTGGGGAACTCGATCTTTCGCTGGTGTCTACCGCCGCCTATTTAAAGCATCAAGACGCTTGGCAACTCTTGCCGTTTCTGAGCATCAGCTCCTTTGGACCTGTCAATAGCGTCTTATGGATCCGCCAAAAAAGCTTTGATCCCGAGCATCATGCCGTGCAATGCCCTGATTCTTCGGCGAGTTCAGAAGCCTTGTTACGCTACATTTTGACGCATCAGTATGACGCCAGTACCCTTCGCTATGAAACGGTTTCGCACGAAAAAAGCGTGCTAGACTCCCTAAATACGGCTCATAATGCCTTGTTGATTGGGGATGCTGCCATGCGTTTTTATGCCGAAACCCAAGCAGGACAACACAATGAGCTTGAAATCCTTGACTTGGCGACGGCGTGGCATGCCTTGACGGGGCATCCGTTTTTGTTTGGCGTGTGGTGTGCGAGAAAGCCGTTTTGGCAGGAAAATCAGCCCGCTATTGAGGCGTGGGCGAACGCCTTAGTCCAGCAAACACAGGCAAATTTGACGCATCCGCAAGCGATGTATGACGCGTATCGCCACAATGCGGAGCCTCCGTATTGTGGCGAAGCCTTGTTGCGTGATTATTGGTGTGAGCAGTTGGATTACAATTTCACGGCTTCGCATCACGAAGCGTTGGCTTTAATGGATCGTTTTTTGGGGTGAGTTTCTCAAAAAAAGACGAATTTCGACACACGAAACCCCTGTTTTCGACACACAAAACCCCTGTTTCTGACACACAAAACCCCTGTTTCTGACACACAAAACCCCTGTTTCTGACACACAAAACCCCTGTTTCTGACACACGAAACCCCTGTTTCTGACACACAAAACCCTCATTTCTGACACACAGAATCTTGAGAAAACGTCATGTTGAGTGTAGCGAAACATCTCCTCCCCTGTTTTGACAGATCCTTCACATGCGTTCAGGATGACGATTTATGCGTTTTTCAAAGAACTACTCTTCTTTAGTATGACATTTTTTCAAACCTTCGCCTAGTGTCTAAAACCCACGATTATTCACCCAATAGCTCGGCAAGTTCACGCCCCACAGGACTCGTCGCAAGCTTAGCATCCAACCGTAACGCTTGGTCATACACCGCTTTTGCTTCAACAGGTCGCTTCAATTTCAACAAGACATACGCCTTTTCAAGCTGTAAACGACCATTTTGAGCATATCCCTTGGGCAAGCCTTCGCTTAAAAACGCCAAGGCATCGGCGTTTCGGGCTTGACGCTCCAAGCACTGCACAAACTCTAGATACAAAGGAGGATTTATGCCTCCAAACGCCAAGGCTTTTTGATACTGCACACTCGCTTCAGCTAAAAGAGTGGCGTCTCGTAAGGATCGGGCATATTTCCAGATTGATAAAGCTGTGGGATGAGCCTCCGCTTCGGCTTTTGCCAATGCCACAACTTGTGAAATCCCCTTGTTTATAAGGGGTTGGGGGGCTTCGGCTTGGGCATAAACCGCCTTGATCAGCTTGACATCGCCCTGTTGAAGGAGGCTTGTCTCCGTTTTTTCGTCCCCTAAGCCCTTGACATAGCTGGCATTCATCACATCATACGGATTCGGACTATGCCCCCACAAGCCCAAGGCATGCCCCATTTCATGGAGCATTACCCGATCTAAAACAGCCCGTGTTTGCGGAAGCCCCCCACTGTTCAGCAAGGCAAATTGCATCACAACTTGACGAAGACCCTTGTCGTTATAGGCTTTGGGCGTCGTCAATCCAGCGATGTACCCACGGCGATCTTGAGCATCCACCTGCACAGGCAGGGCAATGGCATCGACAAAGTGGATGAGGAGGTTCGCTTCTTCAGGCGTTTCCACCCAGTTCAAACCTAGCGGATGCGCCCCTTCTAACGCCGATTGCCAGCGGGCAAAGGCGTTTTCAATCAGCGGCTTATAGTCCGAACGGTTCGTATAGATGTTGATACGAGCATCCTGCCACACCAAGAGCCGTCCCTTATGTCTCATGTGATCCACAAAAGCAGGTGATGCCGCAACCGCTTGCGGGGCGAGTGAACCTTCCCACTGCTTCCAGCCCCAAAACAACGCCGTCATCAAGGCAAACGCAAGTATCGGTAAAAACGATTTAGATTTCACAATAGTTTCCTTTTAATGAACGTTCTAGCGTCCAAAACGGCGTTTGCGGTTAAAGTAAGTGCTTAATGCCTCGCAGTACTGTTCTACGGTGAAGTCCGGCCACGTGACAGGCGTAAAATACAATTCACTATACGCCGACTGCCAAATCAAGAAATTGCTCAAACGCTGTTCCCCACTGGTGCGAATCACGAGATCAGGTTCAGGCAAAACCGTTCCACAACGGGTCAACTGGGCTTCTATCGTGGCTTCGGTGATTTCATCGGGGAGCAGAACACCGTCTTTCACCAGGCTGGCGATACGCTTTACGGCATCGGTGACTTCCGCACGACCCCCATAGTTAATGGCGAGTTGCAGGTGTAAGCCTGTGTTGGTGGTGGTTTCGGCTTCAGCATGTTGAAGCACGTCTTTCAAATAAGACGGCAAGCCAGCTTGCTGACCCAAGACTTTAATGCGAACGCCTAAGTCCGCCAGCGTTTTGAGATCTTGAGACAAAACATCCGCCATAAGCTTCATAAGGTAAGACACTTCTTCGTCGCTACGTTGCCAGTTTTCGGTGCTAAAGGCATAGGTAGTCAGGGTTTCGAGTTCTAGTAGGGTTGAAGCGGTAATGATTTCTTTCAGGCGTTTACTGCCTTCCTTATGCCCCAAAAGCGACGGCATGAGCTGTTCTTTTGCCCAACGGCGGTTGCCGTCCATAATAATCGCCACATGGCGTAAGTCCTGCCATTGCGGATGCGTGTGCTTAAACGCATCGAGGGCGTGTATCGCATCGGGTTTAAGGAGAGAAGAACTCAAAAGGTTAAGCAAGGCAGGCACTCCAAATTATTTGACCTTTTTTACTATAGCATAAATACTTAATTTTTCAGTAGACTCTGCGAAAGTCTTGTCTCCTTGAGGAGAGCGAGTAAGGGTCATTTCAGACGCTTTGTAACAAAAACGCAATAAGACCCAATCGATTGTTTTTATTATGTTGTAAAAACAATCAACACCAAAGGTTGAGATGTTTTATAAACCTGTGATTTTAAAAAGCCAAATAACGGTTATGATATATCTGCCCGAATGGTTGGAGGTTATGTTATGGGTAGTAAAAGAGATGATATTATCTTTCAGATCTGGGATAATAATGGGCAACTGACAACCGCTAAACAACAAACCGCTGAAGCCATTGTTCAACAATGGAAGAAATATGCCTTAAAGAAGAACGCTAAATTAGAGCCCCCCCTCCGTCGAAGAAACCTAAATCCGTCGCAGAGTAAACAAGGTATCTCGTAATTCGGTCGCCTTGTCGAAATCCAGTAGCTTGGCGGCCGCCTTCATCTCCGATTCCAGCTCGTCTAACAAAACGGTTTGCTTGTCCTCAGGCAAGGTCTTAAACACCTCAGGATGCGTCAAGTCCCCTGCGTGAGCAGGCGACTTGTCGTCTCCCGCCGTTTTCGTGCCACCCAGCATATCCAACAAACCGTTGTTAATCGCCTTTTTAATGGTGACTGGCACAATGCCATGTTCGCTATTGTACGCCATTTGCTTCTGGCGACGGCGTGCCGTTTCATCCATCGCACGAGCCATGCTCGGCGTGACCTTGTCCGCAAATAAAATCACCCGCCCCGCCGAATTTCTCGCCGCTCGCCCTATCGTCTGAATCAGGGCGTGATCGCTCCGTAAGAAGCCTTCTTTGTCGGCATCCATAATGCAAACAAGGCTCACTTCAGGCAAATCCAAGCCTTCACGCAACAAGTTCACGCCGACCAGAATATCAAAATGCCCCAAACGCAAATCTTGAATAATCTGCACACGGTCAATCGGCTTAATTTCACTATGTAAATACCGCACCTGTAAGCCCATGTTCTGCATGTATTCGGTGAGATCTTCCGCCATGCGTTTGGTCAAGGTCGTAATCAGCACGCGTTCATCCCGAGCCAAAATCACCTCAATTTCAGACACCAACTTATCCACCTGCCCCTCAATCGGATGCACGTCCACCAAGGGATCCAGCAAGCCTGTCGGGCGAATCACTTGTTCCGCGACAAAGCTACTTTCCGCCAGTTCGTACTTGCTCGGCGTGGCAGACACATACAACAATTGCCCGACTCGTGCCATGAACTCGTCAAACATCAAAGGGCGGTTGTCTTTGGCACAAGGTAGGCGAAAGCCGTAATCCACCAGCGTTTGCTTGCGTGAACTGTCCCCATGATACATGCCTCGCAATTGCGGAATCGTTACATGACTTTCATCAATGAACATCAGCATGTCTTTGGGGAAATAGTCAATCAGCGTTTTAGGCGGCGTCCCTGGTGGGCGACCTTCAAAAATACGGCTGTAATTTTCCACCCCAGGGCAGTAGCCCAGCTCCTTAATGCTTTCCATGTCCCTTAAGGTGCGTTGATGCAAGCGTTCGGCTTCAAACTCCTTGCCTTCGTGCCGCAATTGTTCGAGCCTGTCCTTCATTTCAAGCTTTATTTGAGCCAAGGCTTTGTCGATATAGCCTTCATCGGTCACATAGTGAACCGCAGGGTATAGCACGTATTTGTCCAAACTTTGCAGGATTTCGCCTGTGGTGGCATCCATAAAGTAAATGGATTCAAGCGTTTCGTCGAAAAACTCGAGTCGTAAAACGGCTTCTTCGTTGGCAGGGAAAACATCAATCACATCGCCACGCATTCTAAAATGCGAGCGAGTCAATTCCAAATCGTTTCGCATGTACTGGTTTCGCAAGAGTTGATGCAACAAGGTTTCACGCTTATAATCTTGCCCCAGCTCAAAGCGAATCGCTGATTCGAGGTACACTTCAGGCATCCCCAAACCGTAGATGCACGATACGGACGCAATCACGATGACATCCCGCCGTTCAAAGAGCGATCGTGTCGCCGAATGTCGCATCCGATCGATTTCTTCGTTAATAGTGGCGGTTTTTTCGATGTAGGTGTCGGAACGAGGGATATAGGCTTCAGGCTGATAAAAATCGTAGTAACTAATGAAGTATTCCACGGCGTTTTCGGGGAAAAAGTCCTTGACTTCGTTGTAAAGTTGGGCGGCGAGCGTTTTGTTATGCGCCATAATCAGCGTCGGGCGTTGAAGCTGTTGAATGACGCTTGCCATGGTGAAGGTTTTCCCTGTGCCAGTAGCACCCAACAGGGTCATGGCTCGTGTTTCGGGGTTGCCAAGCTGTTCGACAATATCGGCGATGGCTGTGGGTTGATCGCCCGCCGGGGCATACGGCGTGTGGAGTCGAAAGGCATCGGGGGCTTCTAGGTGTGGCGTGAACATGGGGTATCCTTTGGGGAAGGGGGAAGGACGTTTGTTTGTATAAAAGCTAATTATACGCTAAAATAAACGAATCCCCTAAATAATTACGGAAGCCTACCTCTACAATGCACGATCACCCTATTAACAGTTCAGAAGAAGACACACTAGGTGTAGAGCGTTTTGCTCAAAACTTGGCACAAAAATTACTAACATCAAAGACGCTGATTAGTTCGACCGCTATTGGGATTGTGGCACCTTGGGGCTATGGCAAAAGTTCAATTTTAAATTTGATGAAAGAAGAATTACGCAAAGAAAATGATAAAACCCTCTTATTCTTCGATTTTAACCCATGGATATATTCAAAACGGAGTAATTTAACGTCGGAATTCATTAACACGCTAGAAAATAAAATTTCTCCTATGAAAAAAGGCTGGGAAAAAACAACGAAAGCAATTACGGAATATCGTCAGGCATTAACACCTTTTCTTACCATGTTAGACAAAGCAATTACACCAGTCGTTCAAAATTCAGGCGTTCTAGCTGCTCCAATGATTTGGGAGACATTAAAAAAGATCCTTAGCTTAAAATTAGATGCTAAACCCAGTAAAAACTTAGAAGACTGTAAAGATGCCATCAATCAAAGCCTTGAAGGTAAAAAAGTGATTGTATTCATTGACGATATAGACCGTTTGCCTGCGGATGAAGTCATGGATATTTTACGCATGGTGAAATCCATTTGTAATTTTACAAACTGTGTTTATGTACTGGCTTATGACGAAGATTATGTGATTAAATCCATAAAGGAAGAGTTTGGCGAAAAAGGCGACGATTATCTTGAAAAAATTGTGAGCTTTCCTTACAAACTGCCCAAACATTCTTATAAAACGTTATCAACGTTCTTAAAAACAGGACTTGAAGGTACCGTAGAACCTAATCATTACGAACAACTTGTTGAAACAGAACATTGTAAAGCACTACTAGAAAAGCTCGTGCCGTTATACTTACAGACCCCTCGAAAAATAAAACGCTTACTGAATGCCTTTAATACGTCTTATATGATTGCAGGGACAAACCTACACTGGGGGGATTTACTTGCCTTAGAAGCCTTAAAGCATTACAATCCAGAAACTTATGAAGTAATTGCTAAAAATAAAAAAATTTATTTGAAAACTTTTCAAAATTATACAGATTACAAACACAATAAAGCAACTCAGCTGAATATAGAAGATCAACGAAAATCTCTAGTATCTGATTGTGACATAAGAGATCTGGTGGAGTTACTGTTACCTCATTATAGATCCAAAGACCCCTATGAAGAACGTAGAGTATCTCATCCAGACTTTTTTAATAATTATTTCCATATCGAACCTAATAATACTGGGTTACTCGAAAGAGAAATTAAAGAGCTGATAAGGGTCTTAGATAAAGAACATAACCACTTTTCTGAAAAATTGACATCCCTTACAAGAGAAAACAGTATAGTTTTTACAAATACCATAGATACGCTAATCGATCGTCTGCCACAAATGAACGACGCTCAAAAAAATGCGTTACTAGAATGGTGTTTTACGTCATCGGATGATTATACAGATACAAAAAATGAATTCTCAAATTATTTTATCTTTAGCAAAATGTTTTCAAATCTTTTAATACCTGTTCATCAGATGAGAATGGTTCATCTCACAGAAATCGAAAAAAAGAACAAAAGCGAGCAATTCTTCAAATGGTTATGTCGTATTAAAAATAGTGGAACCTTAGCTCTATTTATACAGAAGATTTTAAAAAAGAACTTTAATAATTTTCTTAATAACCTTGAATTAAGTGAAGAAGAGATAAATGATCTTAAAACACTCGCCATTAAACAATTTAAAGCCTTGATTCAAGATGAAGACTCCTTTCAATCGGAACAACCGATTCCTTGGGGCTTTTTATCAATAACTAAAAATTGGGAACAACCGACTAACGAAGAACCCTATACACGACAATGGCTTGAAAGGGCTAAAAAACATCCTAGTGCCTTAAGTAAGCTAGCGATTCACTATAATAGATTAGAAGGTTTGCTGAGCTTTCCTCATATTACGACACAAGATGTAATCGAGTTTCTACCAGATGTCATCGAATATTGTAATAACCACGATCCTGAAAAAGTGCTTTTTATGGAGCAACTTTTACAAGAGGTTACAGAATCAACCAATAACGAGTCCCCTTGAGTTCACCTGCCGAAGGATTCAAAGGGGCTTCGCTAGAGTACTATAAAAAGCGACGTGGGTTGACGGGTCGCCCATTGAGTCGCACTTCAAAGTGCAAGTGAGCCCCTGTGGAATAGCCTGTCGAACCGACGGCTCCAATGGTTTGACCTTTGCCGACATTCGTGCCACGAGCCACCCCCAATCGAGACAAATGACCGTACAAGGTCGCATGCCCCTTACCATGATTGATAATAATGCACTTGCCGTAACCACCGTACCAGCCTGCCATCACCACACGACCGCCATCTGACGCTTTAACAGGCGTGCCGTTGGGACGAGAAATATCCAAGCCCGTGTGATTCAAGCGGGTTCGGTGAATCGGGTGAATGCGAAAGCCAAAGCCTGAAGTGATGCGTCCCAAAACAGGCCAGATAAAGCGACCTGTGGAGCCTCGAACGCCTTTGATATAGCCCCTTAAGAGTTCTTCGATTTTTTGAGACTCCGCCAAGAGTTCACGTTCTTTTTTCTCATAATACTTGGCATCGCTGGCGTAGCGTTGCTTCATGCGTTCTTCTTCGACTTTTTGGGCGTACAAGTTTACTTTTAAACGGCGAATCTGTCCCACCGAGTTGGCTTTTTTTTGGCGTTCAGACAACAAGGTGTGTTGCTTGGCTTTTAAGGCGTTGGTTTCTTGTTTAAGGGCGTTGAAAATGCGGGCGTCTTGGCTTAAAATGCGTTCTTGAAAGTAGAGGCTATCCACCATGTCGGACACACTTTCAGACGACAAGACCTGTTGCACCATACTCACCCGACCACCCTTAAACCAATGGCGGATCCGCACGCCCATGAGCTTGCCCAAACGAGTGGTTTTGCCAATGGTGCTATCTAAATCACGTTGCAAGTAGTGGATGGAAGAGGTCGTGTCGTTGAGCAAGGTTTCTTGATGATCTAAGGCTCGTTGTGTGCGAGAAAGTTCGATTTGTTTGGTAATGAGTCGGTCTTGATGATAACGGACATACCGCAACTTTTCGGCTCGTTTTTGCTGAAAGCTCATGCGTTGTTTGTCTAAGTCTTTTTTCTTTTCTTTCAGCACGACTTTATTGACGGCTTGCACTTCAGGCAAGAAAGGTGAGCAAAACGGCATACAGAGTAAAGACAGCGTTATAATCAACACGAAACGAGCCTGCCCTCGCTTAAAAGAAGGGAGACGTCTATTTAAAATGGTGTTGAGTAGATGCAATGCAAAACCTCACTATAAAGACTGGATATTAGTTTAGCACAGCCTCAAGAAAAAGACAAAACGACCGCTTAGGCCAACGCCGTGGGGCATTGCCCTGCTTGCTCGATATAGCCGAGTTTAGAGTTTCCTGTACAGTGTTTATACTTTGTCGCTACGATTATTTTGTTCAGTTATGTAGGTCTCACTACACGCCCTCACAAAATAATCTAGGCTCCTCGTCTAACCTAAGTACAGAAAACTCTAAACTCGGCTATACGTTCTTTGGCAAGCGAAATGGCGGCGTCTAAGGTGTTGATGTGGCGTTCATCCGCCACCTTGAAAATACGTTGAGCCGTCTCATAAATGCCGAGCGTTTTGGCAGTGGCTTCTTCCAGCGTGCCTTTGGCTAGTTCAGTCGAAAGCACAATCACGCCACCTGAATTGATCGCAAAATCAGGGGCAAACAGAATGCCTTTTTGACGAATCTCATCTGCCACTGATTTTTTGGCTAAGGGATTATTCGCCCCACCCGCAATCACCGATGCCTGCGTTTGAGCAATCACGTCAGACGTTAACGTTCCACCAATGGCGTTGGGAGACAAAATATCGGCTTTGACGTTCCAAATCTCGTCAGGTTCCACAATTTTAATTTGAGGGAACAACTCCACACAACGATCCACCGCAGGGGCGTAGGTATCTGCCAAAACGACGTTAAACTGAGCCTGTTCATACTCTTTTTTCAGATGCGTCAACATATGGTAAGCAACTTTGCCAGCCCCTTGAATGGCAATGGTTAAGCCTTCTAAGCTGTCTTGCCCGTGCTTATAAGCTACCGCCGATTTAATCCCTTGAAAAACGCCCAAGCCTGTCAAGATCGCTGAATCGCCCAAGCCCCCTTTCTCAGGCGGTAACGCAGACACATAAGGCGTCACGTCTTTCATCAATTCCATGTCCGCACTGGTGGAACCAATATCGGTGGCGGTGAAGTACGCCCCACGCAAGGCTCCTATACGTTTACCCATGGCTCGCACGAGTTCAGGCGTTTTGTGCTGCCCTGGTTGGAGCCAAATCACGCCTTTGCCTCCGCCGTAAGACAGACCTGCCAAGGCGTTTTTGTAGGTCATGGCTTCAGAAAGTTTGAGGACGTCTTCAAAAGCCGCTTCTTCGGTGGGGTAATTCATGATACGGCAACCGCCCAAACCTGGGCCTAAAGTCGTGTTGTGCAAGGCAATAAAGCCTTTTAAGCCTGTTGCGTCGTCTTGTACAACGAAGATGCCTTCGTGTCCCAAAGCATTTAAGCGATCAAATAAAGCCGTCATATTGTCGTCCCCAATCTATATTTGAAGTAGAATACAAAAATAGTTTACGATAAACAAATATGAATGACAAACGAAAAATGCCGACTGTTTTCTTAGGGCTTGGCTCTAATCTCAATAACCCCGACGCTCAATTAAATCAGGCCGTTGACGCCTTAAAAGAGCATCCTGAAATAAGGCATCTCAAGCGGAGCCAGTGGCACGCCAGCCCCCCGATGCACTGCCCCGAAGGCTCGCCTGATTTTCTCAATGGTGTGGTCATGTTTGAAACCGCTTTGCTCCCCGATGCCTTACAGGCGTTTTGTCAATTTCTTGAAGCCCAAGCAGGACGCTTGCCTAAGGAGACTCGTCTGCTCAATGCCCCACGCCCCTTGGATGTGGATATTCTGTTTTATGAGGATCTCATTCTGAATACGGCGGATTTAATCATTCCGCACCCTCGCTTGCAGGATCGTGCCTTTGTGCTGGCACCGATGCTTGAACTCGCCCCAGACTGGGAGCATCCGATTTTGAAGCGGAGCGTTTCTGAACTCGACTTAGCACAAAAAAGCAAGCTTGAGGTTTAATGCTTATAACAAAGGCTTTATAACTTGTGTAATTAAGGACTAAACCCATGATAAGTACGAACTCGACTAATGCTTCTGCTCAAACATTTAACGGCTATACGCAAAAGCCAAACGCCTCGGCTTCTTCAAAAGAACAGCCTTCGTTTTCTTTACCTGCGGCGACGGCGGGTGTGGGTGTGGGACTTGCTAGTGGTATTCCCGTTGGCACTTACTTAAAAAATCGTTATGAGTATAATGCCTCTCAGGGTTACGGTAAAACAGGTAAACACGAATTCTGTAGCACAGCCGATGGTCAGCTTGAGATTAGAAACTTAGATTCAAAAGGCGACATCGTTAATCGATTTTTCTTTGATAAAAATGGTAAACTAAGGGCTTCTGAACAAGGAGGTGTGAAACTAAATGAACCGTATACTCAAATCAGTGAAAAATTTGATGAAAACGGAAAACGAATTGAGGGTATTGTAAAAACTCATTCTTTTTCTTTTGAAGTGGATGAAGAAAAGATTGAAGGTGTGGTCATTATGAGTACCCGAGGCTCTTCTACAGATCAAGCGATTAAAAACTCTACCCCCCCTTCGGGAAAAGTACCGTTTAAAATCAAAGAAAAAGAAATTGATGGTGGAATCACTTCTTACATAGACCTTAGGACTTTAGGGGATAAGAAAGATAAGGCTTTGAAAGAACTAAAACCGATAACCCTCACCGATATTTCCAAAGATGTAGATGTAAACTATATCCATATCCA
>CANGYO010000052.1 GCA_947458095.1 Vampirovibrionales bacterium
CTTACTCCCTCCCCTTTAAGGGGAGGAAAACAACCTTTCTCATTCACGAAGTGAATCTTCCCCTTTAGGAAGGAGAGGTTGGGAGAGGAAACCAACGGTTTTCTTTCCCAAGAGAAAAAGTTTTAACTTTTTCGACCATGTTGGGGTGGGGAGTAGATGTAAACACTGGATTCTAGGCATCCCCCCCCTCTCGTGAGCCTCACTCCTCAAGGAGAGGGAACAGGACTTTTGCAGAGCCTTCTATACCAGATTTAAGCTCTTTGGTCTGCTTCATTTTCTTTACGGTATAATGAAACCACCGTATGAAAAAGCTTTAAAAAGAGATCGCCTTGTCTGAATCCGCAACACCCTTTGTTCACCTGCATGTGCATAGCCAGTTTAGCCTGCTAGAAGCGTCTAGCCGAGTGAAAGACTTGGTGAAAGTCGCAGCATCCCACGGCATGCCTGCCCTCGCCCTCACCGACAGTGGCAACCTCTACGGAGCGGTAGACTTCTACAAAAGCTGTAAAGCCAGTGGCATCAAGCCGATCATTGGTGCCGAAATTGCCGTCATCTACGGCGACATTACCGACAAATCCACCCGCAAAGCCACGCTACAAGTGGTTTTGTTGTGTAAAAACTACAAAGGCTATCAAAACCTTGCCAAACTGCTTTCTAAAGCTCATTTAGATGGCTTTTATTACCGACCACGCATCAATTGGGAGATGCTCGAAGCCCATGCCGAAGGCTTGATTCTACTCACCGATTGTACCCACGGCCCGATCGGCTACCATGTGTTACGGGGGCATCGTGAAGAAGCCCAAACCCATTTGGCATGGCTGAAACGAGTTTTTAAAGATGATGTGTATGTGGAATTGCAGGATCACCACATCGGCACGGAAATGCAAATCACGCAAGAAGCGGTGGCTCTTGCCGATGCCTTTGAAATGGAGGTTGTTTTAACCAATGACAGCCGTTTCACCGCCAAAGGGCAAGGCGAAACCGTGGATATTCTACTCTGTATGCAAGTCGGCACAACGCTTTCCGATGAAAACCGTCGCAAGAAGTTTAATGAGCAGTATTATCTAAAAAGTCCCGCAGAAATGAGCGAACTGCTCCAGCATTTGCCGAAACAAGTGGTGCAAAACGCCATGGCAAACACGCTAAAAGTCGCCGAAAAAATCGCCCTCGACTGGCCCATGGGTGAATCGATTTTGCCTGCTTACCCTTTGCCTGAAGGCGAAAACGAAGCCAGCTATCTTGAAAAGTTGGTCATCGACTATTCTAAAAAGAAGTACGGCGATCCCTTGCCTGAAGAAATTCAAGCTCGTGCGGATTATGAACTCGGCATCATCAACACCATGGGATTCCCTGCCTATTTCTTGATCGTGTGGGATTTCATAAATTGGGCAAGGGAACAGGGCATCCCTGTGGGGCCTGGTCGGGGTTCCGCCGCAGGGAGCTTGGTGGCTTATGTCTTGGGCATCACGAATATCGACCCAATCGAGCATAGTTTGTTGTTTGAGCGATTTTTGAATCCTGAACGGGTCAGCATGCCCGATATTGATATCGATTTTTGCATCGAACGGCGTGGGGAAGTCATCGATTATGTGGGCAAACGCTACGGAGCTGAGCGAGTCTGTCAAATCGCCACATTCGGGACGCTAGCTGCGAAAGCAGCGGTCAAAGCCGTTGCTCGAGTGCTTGAAATCCCCTTTGAAGAAAGCAACCGCATTTCCAAAATGATCCCCTCTACCCCTGGTACCAAGCTCGCCGATGCCCTCGCCGACGGCATGGAACTGAAAAAGGAATTGACGTCGAATCCAAACCTCAAACGCTGGATCGATTTGGCGGTGGATCTTGAAGGCACGGCTTGTAATGTGGGGACTCACGCCGCAGGCGTCGTGATTTCAAAGGATCCGCTGGATGAAGTCATTGCCCTGCAAGCGTCTAAAGATGGCATGATGATTTCGCAATGCACCATGGGTGATTTGGAAAAGCTGGGCTTGCTCAAAATGGACTTTTTGGGCTTGCGGAACCTGACGATTATTCGTAATACGATGAACCTGATTCGCAAAGCAGGCAAGCCCCTGCCTGATATTGAAGAGATTCACCTCGACGATGCCGACACCTACAAATTGCTCACCGCTGGCGATACCGACGGCGTTTTTCAGCTGGAAAGTAGCGGTATGAAAACGCTGGTGCGAGACCTCAAGCCTTCGGTGTTTGAAGATATTAACGCCC
The DNA here is from genome assembly GCA_947458095.1 of Vampirovibrionales bacterium. Lineage (GTDB taxonomy): Bacteria > Cyanobacteriota > Vampirovibrionia > Vampirovibrionales > JAJTHC01 > JAJTHC01. The sequence continues at coordinate 2,224 of CANGYO010000052.1, forward strand.
TTGTGGCGTTGTATCGCCCTGGCCCGTTGAATTCGGGCATGGCGAAAAACTTTGTGGATCGTAAGCATGGTCGAGAAGAAATCAGCTACCCTCACCCTAGCTTGCAAGGCATTTTGGAACCCACTTACGGCACGATCGTTTACCAAGAACAGATTATGCAAATCGCCCAAGTTTTGGCAGGTTACTCGCTTGGGCGAGCCGACTTGCTCCGAAGGGCTATGGGTAAAAAGAACGCCGAAGTCATGGAACAAGAGCGTAACGGCTTTGTGGAAGGGTGCGTGGCGAATGACGTTGACCCCAAGCTTGCCAACGATTTATTTGACGTTATGAGCGAGTTTGCAGCGTACTGTTTCAACCGATCGCATTCGGCGGCGTATGCCTTTATTGCTTACCAAACCGCTTTTTTAAAGTGTCATTACCCTGTGGAATACTTGTCGGCGTTGTTGTCTTCGGTGCGTGATAGTTTGGATAAGATCCAGCATTACATTTTAACAGGGCGAAAAATGGGCTTTCCTGTTTTGGCCCCTTCGGTGGAATCCAGCGATGTCGATTTTACGCCGTCTTTAGACGGTAAAGCCATCCGTTTTGGGCTGGCTTCGGTCAAGGGTGTGGGCGTCGGCGTGGTGGAAGCGATTGTCCAAGTTCGTGAAGAAAAAGCGTTTGAAAATTTGGAAGACTTCTTAAAGCGAGCGAATACAAAGGTCTTAAACCGCAAAACCATGGAAGCCCTGATTTTAGCAGGCGCCTTAGAAAGTTTTGGCTACACACGCAAGCACTTGATGCACAATTTAGAAACCCTGTTTAATTATGCGGAACAATGCCACAAACAAGCCGAAACAGGGCAAGCGAGCCTCTTCGATTTATTGGGAGCTTCTGACGACGGCAACGCCATGAGCGGTTTACTCCTGCAAGGGGACGGCTCTGACGAGTTTAGCGACGATGAAATCCAGCGGTATGAAAAGGACTTGCTCGGCTTTTATGTGACGAGTCATCCGTTAGACAACATTAAAGAAACCCTGCCTTTGATGACCACGCACCGTCTGTCGGAATTGCCCAAACTCAATGACGGCGACATCGTGCGGGTGGGAGGCTTGATTTCCAGCGTCCAGCATCGTTTGAGTAAAAAGAATAAGCCGTTGATTATCGGTGTGGTGGAAGATTTTACAGGCGAGCGAGAGTTCATCGTTTTTGGAAAAGCCGTTGAACAGCTCAAGCCTGTTTTGGAAGCAGGCAAGAAGCTGATTCTGAAAGCGAAAGTGTCCTTTCGTGGGGATGATAGCGAACAGTTTAGCCTTGTGCTGAACGAAGCCTTCCCGATCGAGTTGTGTCAACCCTTTGAGTTGAGCTTTACCGCTCCGCCGTCTTACGAAGAGTGGGTCTTTGTGGCGAAAACTTTGCGAGAACATCATGGGGACATCCCCACAATCTTACATTTTCCCGACGGCACACGACTCAAAACAGGGGCGAGCTTTTGGGTGAATCCGCAAGCCTTTGGGCAATTGAAGCAGTCCTTGCATCGGGTGCTGGCATCGGTTTAGTAAAAAAAACGTGGGTTTTAGGCACTCGACATGGTGTCGAAAAGACGTCATACTGAAAAAGAGTGGCTCCTTGAAAATCCCATAGAAAGCTCTGCCGTCGTCATCCTGAACGCATGTGAAGGATCTCCCCACACAGGGGAGGAGATGTTTCGTTGCACTCAACATGACGTTTTCTCAGGATAGATATGTGTCGAAAACAAGGGTTTCGTGTGTCAGAAATCAGACTTCCGTGTGTCAAAAATGACGATTCTGTGTGTCAAAAGTCAAGGTTTCGTGTGTCAGAAACGAGGGTTTCGTGTGTCAGAAACGAGGGTTTCGTGTGTCAGAAATGCGGGTTTCGTGTGTCGAAAATAAAGGGTTGTAAGGGTGTCTATCGTATTCGAGAGAAGAAACAGGATCCTCGTCTAGCCTCCTAGAATTCACCTGTACACTATTTAGTCGTTCAAATGCTATTAGGCTGTCTGATCGATGCTTCAAGACGAAAAACAACGACACACGGTTTCTTCTTTATTGTATTGATCGAAAGAGGTGTAAACGTGTATTTTGCCTTTTCTATTTTTATGAGATACTGAAAACGTTCCCTTTCTATACACCATTCAAGGAGTCTGTACGATGAAATTATTTGTGGATACTGCTGACCTAAATGAAATTCGTGAAGCGGCAAGCTTGGGCGTGGTTTCAGGCGTTACCACCAACCCCACCTTACTTGCGAAAACAGGTAACGGCAACGTTAAAGCCACCATTCAAGAAATCTGCCAAATTTTCCCTGATGCCCCCGTGAGCATGGAAGTCATCAGCGAAGACGCCGAAGGGATGATTCGAGAAGGGGTGGATTTTGCCACGTGGGCCTCCAACATTTATGTGAAAATTCCTTTTGGGGTGGAAGGCATGAAAGCGGTTTCGGCTCTAACAGCAAAAGGGATTAAAACCAATGTGACCCTTGTCTTTTCACCTGCTCAAGCCTTACTTGCTGCTAGTGCAGGGGCGTCCTTTATTTCGACTTTTGTCGGGCGTTTGGATGACATTGGGCATGATGGTTTGACCGCAACCGCTGAAATTGTCGAGCTTTTAGGCAATTATGATTTTCAATCTGAAGTCTTAGCCGCTAGTATTCGCCATCCCTTACATGTCGTGCAGGCTGCACAAGCAGGATGCGACATCGCCACCATCCCGATGAAGGTCATCAAGCAGTTGTACAAGCATCCGTTGACAGAATCAGGTATTGCTTCGTTTAAAAAAGACTGGGAAGCGTTGAATACTGCTACGGTCTAGCTTGAAGACTAAAGAGCTTTCATCCTTAAGAGGTTATCTCCCCACCCTTAACTCAATGCCTTCAAGGTGGATGCCTGTTTGAGCCGTGTAGGCGTTCATTTTTTCGAGCAAGCCTTCCAGCTCAAAACCGAGTTCGCTCGCCACGGTGGGATGCTTCACCTTAATCCGCAAATACGCTTTTTTACCCTTATAATAAATCGAATCGGCTTTGGTGGACGCTTTATAGGCGTCTGGCACGACGACCTTCCACACCGAAAGCACACCAAACTCTTGGGCTTTTTTGTCCAAGCCTAAGTTTTTAGCGACGAGTTGTAGAAGGCTGTTAAAATCTTGCATATCAGTAGTGTTTTCTTGTGGATCTTGGATTGGATTACTAGCTCTGTTTTTAGCTGGTCGTCGTCAGAGACCTTTGCTCCGCCAAAGGTCTCCAACACCTCTAAAGGCGGTTCAAGGAGGGGGGAAGAGAAGGAAATTGTTGCGGCTCTCCTTCTCTTCCCCCCTCCTTGAAAATCCTCCCCCCATCTCATCCTTTTCGCTTGCTCCACTTTCGAAGGTGGGACGTCCGCAAAATCGCTCGGGGATTCGCAGTTCGCTCACCCGCTCGGATTTAGTGCTTGGACGTCGGCTTGTTGAGGCAATCATTTTATCAGTAAAAAGCATGTACAAAACTATTCCACTTCTATTATTCAGGCACGGCGGTTTTGATTTCAGCGGCGTGAAGTTCTCCCGATGCCATCAGCGGAGCCAGCACCTTCTGCACCAAGCGATGCTGTGCCAACGAAGGCTTGCCCACAAAGTCGCTGGAGCGAATGTAGACGATGTAATGATCCTGCCCGCCTGTTTTGTCGAAGACTTCGACATGGGCTTGGGTAAAGGCATTTTTGAGATGTTGGGTGAGGGTATCGGGGTGAATCATGGATTTTCCTTTATGTCTAGATTATTTCAAGAAGTCTTCTAAAAGCTTGCCGTCAACGCACTAAATGCGAGGCTTCCGAGACATTTTGCGTACGGCAGGAGCGAAGGGAAAGCGAGAGGGGTGGGATTTTTAAGGGAGGGGGGCGACCAAGACCCTCCCTCCCTTAAGCGCATTTAGAGGTGTCGGAGAACCTTTGTGCGTCCAAAGGTCTCTGACGTCACCAGCTAAAAACGGAGAAAGGAATCCATCCTTCTACTTTCCTACTTTCATTCTAATCTAAAAAAGAGAAAAGCCCAACATTTGGTGGACGTGGCTGACTTTAATTAAACAATCATGTATAATAAGCTCTGTACGATTAAGAAGGATGAATCATTTTGCAAGCCACCCTAGATGCCACAGGTCAAGCCAAGCGACCTTCTCCTTTCAAACGCCTGCAACAACTCTTGTGGGAAGATAAAAAAGATCTTATGCTTTTGTTGATCTATTCAAGCATCAGTGCAGTCTTGAGCTTGATGTTGCCGTTGGCGTCCCAAGCCTTGATTAACATCATCGCCAGTGGTGTCTTTCTTCAGCCCTTGATTATGCTTTCAGCGATTGTACTCGGCGGACTTTTGTTTACAGGTTTGATTCGTATTGTGGAAATCACCCTGCTTGAGATTCTGCAACAACGCTTGTTCGTGCGTATTTCCCTTTATTTGAGTAGTCACTTGCCGAATATCGACACCACACAATGGGTGCAGGGGTATCCGCCAGAGCTGGTGAACCGCTTTTTCGATACCATGACGATCCAGAAAACGCTGTCTAAAATCCTGCTGGAATTTCCTGCTGCCATTGTGCAGATTTTGGTTTCATTGGTATTTATGGGCTTTTATAGTAGTTATTTCTTCGTGTTCAATATCATTTTGCTGGGGACTTTCGTCTTTTTTGTGATATTGGGTAAAAACGGCGTCACCACAGCGCTTGTAGAATCCAAGTACAAGTACAAAATGGCTCATGCCTTGCAAGACATCGCACGATGTCACATTGCCTTTAAAATCAATTCAGGTCAAGATCTTTCTATTGCCAATGCCGACGGCATTTGTAGCGATTATGTGGATGCCCGTCGTAAGCATTTTAACGTGATTATTCGCCAAGCGACGTGGAGCTTTGTCGTCAATGCCGTAGCGATTGCATCCCTACTGGCGATGGGGGGGTGGCTCGTCATGCAAGGCGATATTTCCCTTGGGCAGTTGGTGGCGGCGGAATTGATGATGCTTTTATTGTTGGCATCGGTCAATAAAATTGTGGTGAACTTAGAAAGTTGGTACGACTTATTGACAGGCTTAGACAAGTTGGGTCATCTCACGGATTTACCTGCCGAAGCAACGGATGGTGTGAACTATATCTCCCAAAAAGACGGTGTAGAGCTGGTTTTGCATAATGTGGCGTATAAGTATCCTCAACAACCTACGCCCTTATTCCATGATCTCAATATGCGTTTTAGTAAAGGCACACATACCGCCATTGTGGGGCAGAGTGGTTCGGGCAAAAGTACCTTAGCGGAACTACTATTAGGCTTGTTAGAACCGAGTTCTGGACGTATTCAAATCAACCAGCAACAATTGGCGGATCTTAACCTTGAAAGTTACCGAAAAGCCACGGCTTTGGTGGAATCGCCCAATAGCCTTTTTTCAGGGACGTTGAGAGAAAACATCCTTATGGGACGCCAAAACATTAGCGAAGAAGCCCTTGCTAATGCGATTGACGCATCAGGCTTAGCCGATATTATGGATGCACTCCCTATGGGTTTAGAGATGACACTTGAAAGCGAAGGCTTGAACATTTCTTCAGGCAAACGGCAAATGGTTTTATTGGCTCGTGCGATTGTGGATGCTCCCGAGCTTTTGGTCTTGGATGAAGCCTTTCATCATATTGATGCGCCGACACGTCGGCAGATTGTTGGAAAATTAACGTCCCCTCACTACCCTTGGACGCTTGTGATCGTAACGCATGACGCCGATATTGTCGCCGCCTGTTCTTATGTGTACATGTTTTTTGAAGGGGAAATTGTAGGCAAAGGCAAGCCTAAGGAACTCTTTGACGAAGGTGATATGCTCTTTACGCAACTTTTCCCGAACTTTAATCAAGGGGGACGCTTCTAAATCATGCCGATTATGAGTTCACAAAGCGATCTTCGTTCCCTTGAATCGCTTCACAAAATACAATCCACCCAGTTGACGGGTACGCCCAAAGTCATGGGTCAACTGTCTATTTATTTAGTTTTATTGGTATTCTTAAGTATGTGTTTAATGGTGTTTGCTCCCTGGCAACAGTCGGTTTCTGGCGTAGGGGAAGTGAGTACTCGTAACCCCATGCACCGTCCGCAAACGGTGATGGCACCCATTGATGCTCGCATTAAGCAGTGGTTGGTGGCTGAAGGACAGTGGGTCAAAACAGGGCAACCCTTGCTTGAGTTAGAAGAAATCAAACCCTATTATTTAGACGATCAACAGCTTGACAAAATGGTCGCCATGCGAGACGCACAAGACGCTCAAATTACCGCAACAGAAGAAACAATTGCAGCGTTGCAAGCTCAACAGTCCGCCGTTTCAAGCAGTCGAGCTTATGTTGTGCCTGAAGCCCAAGCCAAGCAACAAGAAAGTCAATTTAAAATACGCTCCGCTCAACAAAAAGTGCTGGCGAATCAAAAAGAGTTTCAAACGGCGGATTATTACGAAAAACGGATCCGTAAGCTTTATAACGAAGGACTCAAAAGCAAGCGAGACCTTGAAGTGGCTGAAAATCGTTTGGTGAAAGCCCAAAGCGATTTAACGGCATCGCAAGCCGATTTAAAAGGGGCGGAACAGTCTTTTCAAGGGGCGACTTATAGCGTCGGCAAAAGCAATTTAGATGTCGATGCCAAGCAAAGCGAAACGGCGTCTAAACTCGCCAAAGCTCGTCAAGATTATGCCAAAGCCCAAGCGGAATTGGTGAAGTTAGACAATGAAATCGTCAACCTAAAAGAACGACAAGCCCAACGCACGATTAAATCCCCTGTAGAAGGGCGTTTGGTGCGAACCAATGTGTACGGCACGGGGCAAACACTGAAAGAAGGCGATGAACTCGCCGTTGTTGTGCCTGATGCAGGAGACCGTATGGTCATGCTTTTCCTCACCGACGTCGATGCTCCCTTGGTTTCAGTCGGGCGTCAAGTGCGTTTGCAGTTTGCAGGCTACCCTGCGGTACAATTTTCGGGCTGGCCTAAAGTCGCCATGGGAACCTATGCAGGACGTGTGGTGGTGATTGATGCGGTGGATGACGGTCAAAACCGTTTCCGTGTTTTGATTGAACCTGACTTAAAGGCCATTGAACAGAAAAAAGAAGAAGAATGGCCGGAAGATCAGCACTTGCGTTACGGCACGCAAGCCATTGGCTGGGTGATGTTGGATGAAGTCCCCTTGGGTTATGAATTATGGCGACGCTTCAACGGCTTTGAACTAAACTTGAAGAAGAAGCCACCGCCTGTTAATAGTGCGTTAGACAATGTTAAAAAAGAAACAGGTGGCAATTACGCCAAAGCAGGAAAAGAAAATGGGAATTATGATAAGTCCAAAAAATTCGGAGGCATCAAAAGCAAGGTGGGCAAAGCCAAGTAGCCCTCCCGTTTCTTGGGTGTTGCTTATGAGCCTTGTCATACTAGGGGTACAAATGCCCCTTCTTGAAGCGAAAATGCCAGATTTTCACTTCAAGAAGTCCACGAAAGAGTCCCCTGATTTAAGCTTAGTCACCCTTGAAAAGACCCCTCCGAAAGAGCTGGCTCAACTGACGCAAATCACCGTGAATGCGGAAAAAGGCTTGCAACTAAGAGATGCCTTGCAGTGGGTGAAGCAGACGCATCCTGATTTACGACTGGCTCGTTTGAAGTTGCAACAAAGTCAAGCCAAGTTTTTGGCGACGCAAGGGGCGTTTGACCCCAAGCTTTCAGGAGGCTTTGAATACAGGCAATACAATAATTCCACCGCACCAGGTAAGCAAAAAGACGCCTATTTGTCTGACAATGCCGTGAGTCTCTTGACTCGCTACGGCTTGATCGTGGAAAGTGGTTACCGTACCACTCGTGGGGCTCTCTCTTCCAGTGTGTCGCCTGTGGGGCAGGGCGGTGAAATCTATACCAACTTTATCTTGCCGTTATTGCGGTATCGAGGCACAAACCCCTTTAGCGTGGCTGAAAAACAAGCGGCGTTGGATCTCAAGCAAGCAGCGTTGGATTTACAGCTCAAGGAGCTTCAAATCCAGCAAAAAACAGGCGAAACCTATTGGGAATGGGTGGCTTCCAAACGTTTGTTAGACACTAGCGTGAAGCTTTTAGACTTGGGTAAAACTCGGGTGTCTCAAGTGCGTAAACGGGTTAATGCAGGGGATTTACCTGAAATTGCCTTTGTGGAAGTGCAAAAAGAAGTCCAAAAACGCCAAGGGCAAGTCGCCAAAGATACCTTGAATCTAAATAAATCGACGATCAAGCTAAGCCTACTTTTGTGGAATCAAGAACCCAAAGACGGTCGTTTAGATGTTTTGCCTCAGTGGTTGCCGAAAGAAGTCCATCTGCCCAAGCCTGATGCCCTTGATTTAGGGAGCATGAAGGAGTCGGGTAGGGTGGCGATGCTGAAAATGCACCCTCGTCTGTTGAGCTTCCCCATTAGCAAAGAAATCGCCCAGTTGGATATTGATCTCGCCAAGCAAGCCTTCTTACCGAAGCTTGATGCGATGGTTAGTCCCAGTTATCAGTTGGGGCAAGAAGGTATCGGGGCAGCGATTAAAGCGGGTATTAAGTATGAAGTTCCCTTGCGTTACCGTACCGCAACAGGTAAATTGCGTTATGCGGAACTCGATTTACAGTCCTTAGATGTTCAGTATTTATTTGCCTACCAAGAGCTTTCCGCAGGTTTGGAACAAATTTTGGCGGAACTTGAGGCTCAATGGGGGATTTACAATGCGGCGACTGGCGAGTGGAAGACGGCACAAGCCCTCGAAAAAGGGGAGCGTACGTCGTTTGAAATGGGGGACAGTACGCTCTTTGTGGTAAACATTCGTGAGCGTGAAACGGCGGATGCCTATCGTAAGGTCATCGAGTCGGAGCAGGACTTTCACCAAGCCGTCTTGCGTTATTTGGTACTTACCACGCAGATTTAGATTTTCTCTAGTTTTTTATAGATGAAAGTGAGTTTTAAAAATTGCCTGTTTTTTGGGGATTTCTAGTTTTTTTCTTGAGCTGGTGAGTCAGAGACCTTTGGACGCACAAAGGTCTCTGACGACGACCAGCTAAAAACGGAGCGAGGAATCCAAGCACCAGCTAAAAACGGAGCTAACGAAAACCAAAAACTACCCCTTCGATGCCTTCAAGGCATCGAAATATGTCGCCATCTGTTTCGGCGCAAACCCTGCAAAGGCGTCACCATTGCTTAAAAGTGTCACAGGGCGTTTGATGAAGGTGTATTCTTGCACCATGTACGCCAATAAGTCTTCTTGACTCAAGTCTTTTTCATGCAAACCCCATTGACGAAACTTCATCGCTCGCTTGGAAAACAAGGCATCGACGCCACCGACGGCATCGACCAATCGCTTGACTTGAGCTTCGCTTAAAGCCGTCGCTTTAATGTCATGCACCAAGGTAAACGTGATGCCCTGCTCTTCCAAAAAAGCTTTCGCTTTTTGGCAGGTGGAACAATGCGGTAACCAGTACAATTCAGCCGTTAAACTCATCATTTGATCGTCTCCTATTTTTTCTTATCCGCCCCAACGAGTTCACTGTCGAGCCTTGGAATCAGCGGCCCTGTCGGATTCACCCGATGAGCTTCCGTTTGCGAAAACCGCAAGCCGTCAATGTCTTGAAAACTTGTAAAGGCGTGTGTGCCAAAGCCCAACTGGTTAAGAATATCTTGCGACAGATTCGGCAAAATTGGTTGAAATAGAATGGCTACAAGTCGAACGGCTTCTAAAATAGAATACAATAAAGCCGCCAAACGCTGGGTTTGCCCTTCTTTATGGAGCGTCCATGGTTGCAGGTCGTTAATGGCTCGGTTGGCGAGATCCACACGTTCCAGCAACAGGCTTGCCACCTTCTGAAAATCATAGGCTCGATACGCCAATTCCACAGCATCACGCAAGGCGGTTTGTTCTTGCAAGTCCGCAAACAACGGTTCCGATGCGTTGGCATCGTAAACAGGCAAGTCGCCTTCAAAATACTTGTTCACCATAGAAAGCGAGCGATTCAGCAGGTTGCCCAAGTTATTGGCGAGATCCGCATTCACCTTGAGCTTGAAATCTTGAATGGAAAAATTGCCGTCGTTGCCAAAGGGCGTGCAGGTCAAGAGGTAATAGCGAAGGGTATCGGCGTTGGGCAAATCATATTCAGCCGTGATTTCAAAGGGCGAAATGACATTACCGATAGATTTCGAGATTTTGGCGTCTTCTAGGGTGATGAATCCGTGAGCAAACACCGTTTTCGGCAAGGGCAGTTCCGCACTCATCAACATGGCAGGCCAGTAAATGGCATGAAAACGCAGAATATCCTTGCCGATGATATGCACCGCATTAGGATGCCCGTCCGCCGTCGTCCAAAAACGTTGAAACAGTGCATCGTCCGCATGAAGATAATTAAGCCCTGTCAAATAGTTGGAAAGGGCATCGATCCACACATAAATGACTTGCTCGTCATCATTCGGCACAGGAATGCCCCATGTGACGGCTTTTCGGCTACGAGACACGCTAATATCTTGCAGATTTTCCAGCATATTCACGACTTCTGCCTTACGAAACGCAGGTTGCACAAAATCAGGATGCGACTCAAAATAATCCAACAACGGCTGTTTATAACGGCTCAAGCGAAAGAAGTAATTTTCTTCAAGCACAATTTCAGGGGTGGTTTTATGCACCAAGCAATGCCCTGTCTCATTCAAATCACGCTCGTTTAGAAAAGCTTCGCAACCTGTGCAGTACTTGCCTTCATAGCTGGCTTTGTAAATATCACCTTTGTCCAACAAACGTTGCCACAATTGAGCCACTAAATCGTAGTGCTGGTTTTCAGTGGTCCGAATAAAGCGGTCGTAGGCGACATCGCAATGTTGCCAGAGCTGGGTAAACGATTGGGTGAGTTCATCCACATACGCCTTGGGGGATTTTTCGTGTTTGGCGGCGTTTTGTTCAACTTTTATACCATGTTCGTCGACGCCTGTTAGAAAGTAGGTGGGGACGTGCATGGCTTTAAACGCACGAGCGATGGCATCGGTCGCCATTTTTTCGTAAGCATGACCCAAGTGGGGCTTGCCGTTGACGTAGTCAATGGCGGTCGTGATATAGAGCGTTTCATTGCCTTGCGTTGTCATAAAAGGTTATGCCTTCTCGCCTTAAGGGGCGACCACCGCTTCGACGAAGTCAGA
>CANGYO010000053.1 GCA_947458095.1 Vampirovibrionales bacterium
CCGACACTAAAAATATCTGAAACAAGCTGGTATTGCTCTTCGGTAATATCGCTGGGATAAGGCATTGTAAAAGACTCTCTTGACAAACAATACCTAATTATACACCATTATCCATTTTCATGAAGATGGGTTCTTATTCACGAAGTGAATCTTCCCCTTTAGGAAGGAGAGGTTGGGAGAGGAAACCAACGGTTTTCTTTCCCAGAAGAAAAAGTTTACTTTTTCGACTTGAAGAGGGGATTTTTAAGGAGGGGGAAAGAGAAGGAGAGCCGCAACAATTTCCTTCTTTTTCCCCCTCCTTAAACGCATTTAGAGGTGTCGGAGAACCTTTGTGCGTGCAAAGGTCTCTGACGTCACCAGCTCAAAACGGAGCTAGAAATCTATATTTTGGTGAGGAAGCATATAAAACTACACGTTATAAGTAAAGCCGTCACGCTCCATACGATCAAACACCTCATTGAGCTGTTCTTCAGGCAAGACCAACGACAAACGAATAAAGCCTTCCCCATTCGGACCAAACGCCGTACCTGGAACCACCACAATGCCCGAGGTCTTCAACAAGTCTTGCGAAAATTGCTCGCAAGACGAGTATCGCTTCGGAATCGGCACCCACAAATAAAACGTCGCCTTCGGTGGATTCATGGCTTCAACAGGCCAACCAAGCCGTTTTAAGCCCTTGAGCGTGACGGCTTGACTATGGGCATAGACATGAGCCACTTCTTCAATGTAGGCTTGGATTTCAGGACTCGTAATCGCAAAGGTGCCTGCTTTTTGCAAGCCTTTGAAGATGCCACTGTCCATCGTTGATTTGACCAACGCCACGAGATCCACGGCATCTTGATTGCCCACAGCAAAGCCCAAACGCCAGCCTGTTAGGCTATACGGCTTGGAAAGGCTATGAAACTCAATCGCACAGTCTCTTGCGCCTTCCGCTTCTAAAATCGAATGCGGACGAGCATCTGGACTAAAGTACATGTCGGCATAGGCGTTGTCTGAAATCGCCAAAATGCCGTGCTGACGAGCAAAATCCACCGTGTGTTGCAAGTAAGACAACGGCGCCACCGCCCCAATCGGATTCGACGGATAGTTCACCACCACTGCCTTCACCTTCTTCGGGTCAATCCCCTTACTGATGATTTCGTCTTGCCACACGTCGTCCAAGTTCGGCAGGTACTTATTTTCAGGATTCAATCGAATAGAAACGGCTTTACCGCCCGCCCCTTCAATGGCATCCACATAGCTGGCGTAACCAGGGTCAGGTACGAGAATGATTTCCTTGTCGGCATCCGCCAAATAGGGCGTAATCAGTCCACGAAAGACGTTGCCCAAGCCTTCTTTGGAACCGATTAAGGCACAGGTTTCTTTTTCGGCGTCAAGCTCCACCCCAAAGCGTTGCTTCATGCGAGCCGCACAGGCTTTGCGAAAGCTCAATTCCCCACGAGTCGTGGAATAGGTGTCGTTGTCTTTTTCAGAAAGGCTGGCAATTAGCACGTCTTTAATGGCTTGCGGGGCTGGCAAAGTCGGCGCGCCGATGCTAAGCTTAAGCGGGGGGCATCCCTTGGCGTTGAGTTCGGGGGTGAGATCCGCCACTTGTTTGGCGATGCGAAACATGATGTATTCTTGGCGATTTTGCCAAATTTCGCTGTACAGGGATTTAACGTCAACGGCGGTTTGCGAGCTTGTCATAGGGGAGCATCCTTCTCAATCGGGGATTTTTAACTAATTATAGCACGAAAAAGCACATTGGAGAAAGTTCAAGGCACCCTCCTTGAAAAGAGAGTATACATGCGGACAAGATGAAATCCACCCTAGAACTTAACGATTTGGCACCAGTCGCTGTATGCGGGTACTTGGTTTCGCACGACCTGAAAATACAAGTCTTGTATTTTCTTTGACAAAACGCCAACCTCACCAGTCCCAATCGGGCGATGATCCACCTGCGTAACCCCAGCCACTTGAGCGCCTGTGCCGCAGAAGAAGAGTTCATCCGCCACATACAATTCCGTGCGTTCCACCGTCCGTTCCACCACGGTTAAGCCCAACTCCTTACGAGCCAGCTCGATAATCGTCGCACGAGTAATACCTTCTAAAATGTTTTCTGTATTGGAAGGCGTAATCAATTGACCGTTTCGTACCAAGAACAAGTTCATGGCGGAACCTTCCGACACCTTGCCTTGTTCGGTCAAGACGATCGCATCGTCAAAGCCTGAACGACGGGCATCGGTAACGGCAAGCGCCGTATTCATGTAAGCCCCACCTGCTTTGGCACGAGGCGGAATGGCGTTGTCTCCGTTGCGACGCCAGTTAGACACGCAGACGTGCAAGCCCTTGTCAATGGGGATGTAGTCGCCCAAAGGCTGGGTGAAAATGCTTAAGCTGGTGGGGTCTTTGTCTAGCGAAGGGCCGATCGAAATGCCGTCTTTAAAGAGCGTCGGGCGAATGTAGGTGTCGCCTTTGTGGGCGTTTTGGCGAATGAGATCCGCCAAAATGTTCAAGCAATCATCGACGGTTTCATCAATGTGCATATAGAAAATGTTGGCGTTAGACAGCAAGCGTTCAAAGTGTTCTTTGGCTCTGAAAATGGCGATGGCGTTCTGCTCTTCGATCCAATAGCCTCGGATGCCTTCAAAAATCGACGTGCCATACAACAAGGAATGGTTACGAATCGACACAACGGCGTCCGCATCTGGGCAAATTTCTTTACGAAAATAAACATAAGTGGGACTTTGAGAACTCATTGAAAATATCCTTTAGAATAAAATTAAATTTGTCTCATTATAACTTAAAAAATCAAATAATCCAATCGCTTTGTGGGATCCCCTGAAAATAGAGTAACGTGCTTAAGTCATTAAACCGTACAGATGCACGGCTTTGCTCGTGTACCGCCTTTTTTGCATGAAAGGCAACCCCCAAACCGCTGGCTTGAAGCATGAGCAAATCATTGGCACCATCGCCCACGGTAAGCGTCGCTTCAAGGGGAACCCCAAGGCGTTTACTATAGTAATGTAAGGCGTCGAGCTTGGCTTCTTTGCCCAAAATCGGCGGAATCACCTGCCCTGTAAAGATGCCGTCCGCTTCTTCCAGTTGGTTGGCTTGGTGAGCATCTAGGCGAAGCTCGTCGCACAAGGCTTGCGTGAAGGGGGTGAATCCGCCTGAAACGAGGACGTTAAAGCATCCGAGATGTCGCATCGTGTCGACCAGTGTTTTCGCCCCCGCCATGCGAAGCGTGGCATTCAAAACGTGTTGCACACTATCTACAGGCAATCCCTTGAGCAAGGCGACTCGCTCAATTAAGGCGTCTTCAAAGTTGAGCGTACCGTTCATGGCGGCTTCAGTGATGCGCGCAACTTCGGCTTTTTTGCCGACAAAATCCGCCAACTCATCGATACATTCGCCTTCTAAGACGGTGGAATCCATGTCGCTCATCAGCAAAGCTTTTCGGCGTGGAAAGGCGTCATCCAGCGGATGAATACACCAATCGAGCTTAAAGCCGTCGAGGGCATCTTTGACCAGAGCGTGCATCCCAAAAAAGGCACAGTCGTCTGCTAGGTCCAGGGTGAAATCCCACGCCGAGTGTGCGTTTTCAGCATTTTTCGTGCTTAACGGCGTGACGGCTTGAATCGTCAACGGCATAAAATAAGCCAAGCCCTCCACCAAAACAGGGACGTTTTCAGGACGAACACTTTCCCAGCGTTTGGTGGCGTTTTGATGCGGTTGCCAGCTCAACTCAGGATTCGCCAAAACGATCGTCAACACCCATGTTTTGTAGGGTTTTTCCCAGTGAATGGCAAGCGTTTCGTTCATGCCAAGGCATCCGATGCTTGGGTGTTTTCTTCAAGAGCCTTCGCTTCTAAGATGTTCAACCACGGCGTGCGTCCTTGATTGGCGATGGCGGTGTGAAAGTCGAAGCAGGTGCATCCGAAGCAGGGGGAATGGCAACAGGTTTTGTCGGTTTCAACCGAGAAGGTGTCGACATCTGCAGAGCTTAGATTCAAATGCTTGTAAATGTGAGCTTTGAGGGCTTTTTCACGATCGAGTGACCAGCTTTGCCCGTCGAGCATTTCCACGGCGAGCTTGACTTGGCTTTGCGGGATGTCTCGGAATTCGTTGGGGGTGAGGGTGGGGAGCTTGACGTTACGTTGGAAGTAGCGTCCGAACCAGATTTGAGCAATACCATAGTGTTGGAGCAAATCAGCGTCGTTTAAGCCAGCTTCTTCAATGAAGCCTTGCCCGAGCGTGTAGGCGATTGTGCCGTCTGGGTTGTAGGCGGTTTCGGTGGCGATGCGTCGTTCAAAGTCGCAGACGTGTTGGGCGTATGCCGTTTGAAGCGAAGGGGTTGTGGAAGTCATGGGCGTCCTTTTTTATATTTTTTGGGTGGGGGACATTTATCATTATATAGAAAGCAAAAGGAGGATTCAAGCTTGAAAGAATTCAAGAAGCGATATTTTGAAGATTCTCTGTTTTTTGGGTTTTTCTGTTCCATCTTTAGCTGGTCGTCGTCGGAGACCTTTGGCGGAGCAGAGGTCTCTGACGACGACCAGCTCAAAACGAAGCTAGAAATCCAAAAAAACTAAAAGAGATCCACAATGTGATGTATTTATCGACGAGCTTTCTAAAAAAAACTTGCAAATACCGTTTATGTGTTATGATGTATACAAAGATTAAATGTTTGGGATGCCTTGAAACGCCCTTGTTTCGCTTTTCGTCTGAAAAAGACCCTGCGAAAATAGGTCGTTTACTCATCAAGACTCCCCCCTTTCAAAAAAATGTTTTAAGCACGGCTTTAAACGTTTGAAGATGATGTTTTCATTTCGCCAAATGTGACGTTTCTATCGCAAGCAACGATTCCTTTCGTTTGTGACGGCTTGAAACACATTTGGCTTGGCACCTAAAAATACCGATATAATTGCTTGAAGGTTAAATCCCGCACTTTATGAATAAACAAGCCCTTTCTGCTCAACAAATGGCTCAAAAGCCGCCCAAACAAGCCCAGCGTAAAAAAAATAACGCCCCTAAACAAAAGGGCAACGCCCAAGGCAATCCCCAAAATCAAGGGGGTAAATCGCAAAGGAATCAAGGGCAGAAGAATCAAGCGTCCCCGCAGAATCTGCCGAAAGACCCCATTCCGCATATTTCGCCCGTGTGGGTGAAAAATCAAGCCAAGGCAGGCAATTGGCGTCGTGGGTTGGAAATTCACCTGTCTGGCAATAAAATCATGAACATGGACTTGGAGCCATTCGGCATTGTGGCACAAGTCAAAGGCAATTATAAGTCGCATTACACGAGTGAAATGCGGTTTAATACCGCTGGTATTGACCCCCGATGCAACTGTGCCGTTGAAGAAAAATGGTGTAAGCACGCCGTCGCCATCGCTTTAAGCATTGCGGAACAACGCCTGTGGGAAGTCTATTGGAACTTGCCTGAAGAAGACGCCGACTTAATGCCTGTGACCAAACCGATGGGCATTTTGAAAGTGCAACTGCATTTGGGATACAACAAAAGCAAAGGCGTGGGCGTTCGCTTGATCGAACGAGAGCGAGATGCGTGGTGTGCCGATCCTGCGAAGTTGTTGAAACGAGCTTTGACGGCGGAATATCCTGATGGGACGCCTTGGCATCAAGTCAAAGAAGGGCGTGCCGATATTGCCGTGCTTCAATTTTTGGAAAAGCACCGCATTAAGCAGGTGTCTAATAACGGATGGCTTCTTGTGCCGTTTGATGCCTTCGACGAGTTCTATGCAACCTTAGGCGACTGCGAAGAAGTGCTAGATGAAAAAGGCATGCGGATGCGTGTTGAAACGCTCCCCCTGATGCCGTTGCTAGAAGTGCATCAAAACACCAACGGTCAAACCACGTTGGCGATGCACTGGTGTCAGTTTGAAACCGCTCCTGTGATTTCTGAAAAAAGTGAAGCGGTGACCAGCGAAAAGGCGAAAACCGTTCTCGCCCTTGAAGAACTCGAGTTGTTGGATCCTCATGCCACGTGGGGCAAGCACCTTCAGCGGATCTATCCGCTGCAACCTGTTTTGGCGAAACTGCCCAAAGCGCTTAAAAAAAGCACGTTTACGGATGTCCCCATGCAAGACAGTGGTAACTTCCTCTTTGAAGTCTTACCCAACTTGCGAAAGATTTTACTGATTGACGATACCGCCGTTGCTGAATCCTTAAAGAAAATGTCGCAACCGCCCGCACCGTCTCTTAATGTGGAAATGCTGGATCAAGCTGCGATGCGTCTGCGTTTGGTGCTTCACTTTAACTACGACAAAACCCGTATTCCTTACGCCAAGCAGACCAAACAGCCGCCTTATTTGGCGTCCACCAATAAAAAGAAAAATAAAACCACCTGGTACAAACGTGATTTTGCCTTTGAAGAAAAGGCGTATGAGCGGGTGAATCAGGTGTCGTCTCAACTCATGCAGGCTCACGCTTTGATGGCGGAAGGCGATGAGGCAGTGGATTTGTACAATGTTTACCTGCCTCGATGGGAAAAAGAAGGCTGGATTATCAACATGCTTAATCCGCAGGATATGACGCTTTTGCAAGCGTCTCGCAACCCGTTGAGCATTGTGGCTCGCCTTGAGTTTGATGAATCGGTGACCTTTTTCACGTTAAAAATAGAGGCTCGATTGGGCAATAAAAGCATTTCCATGACGGAAATCCAGAAGCATATGGTCGCTGGTAAAAAGTATTTTTATGTGCAAGGCACAGGTTTTGTGGAAGTCCCGTTGCATACCTTGCTTGCCGTGGGGCGTACGATTCAGGCGTTTGAACCCGAGATTCTTGAAGTGGATTTCTACAAAATCCCGACCTTTAAAGCAGGCTTGCTCATGGAACTCGTCGACGCCAAAGTCACCTTGGATATGTCCAAAAAGTTCCAGCGTTTTTGGGATATTATGACCGCAGGCAAGCCCATGGAAGAGCTAAGCGTGCCAAGCAATGTGCAGGCTGAACTGCGTCCCTATCAGGAACGGGGCTTTCAGTGGTTGTGGTTCTTGTATTCTTACGGCTTAAACGGCATTTTGGCGGATGACATGGGTCTCGGCAAAACGCTACAAGCCTTGGTCGCCTTACAACAGGCGAAAAATAAGCATGGGCAGTTTCCGTCCTTGATTGTTTGCCCGACGACCTTGGTGCGAAATTGGCAGAATGAAATCACTCGCTTTACGCCTGAACTCACGGTGCTAGACCTTACAGGCACGGATCGTTATGACAACTATCCGAAAATTAAAGAAGCCGATATTGTCATTACCAGTTATGCCATTTTACGCCGAGACATCAATGCGATTAAGGACTACGCCTTCCGCTTTGCGATTTTGGATGAATCCCAACAGATTAAAAACCTCAGTTCGCAGACGGCTCAAGCCGCCAAGCAATTGCAGTCACAGCATCGTATCGCCCTTTCAGGCACGCCGATTGAAAACCGCCTAAGCGAATTGTGGAGCGTCTTTGACTTTTTAATGCCCGGATTCTTGGAAGATTTTGATGATTTTCGCCGTCGCTACATTCAGCCCATTGAAGAGCGTGGCAGTTTAGATGCAGGGCATCGCTTGAAAAAGCAGGTGTCGCCTTTTATTTTGCGTCGTATGAAGCGAGATGTGTTGAAGGATTTACCGCCAAAAATGGAGCAAGTTCTCTATTGCGATCTCACCGACAATCAACGCCAGTTGTACCTCGATGTGCTTGAAAAAGCTCGTGAAGAGTTGATTGAAGAAGCCATTGCTCGTGGCGGAAAAATCAACCAGCAACACGTTTTCTCTGCCTTGACGAAGTTACGCCAAGTCTGTAATCATCCGTCCTTGTTGAGTAGTGATCTTTCAGGAGGCTTGCACGAATCGGGCAAGTTTGAATTGCTCAAGGATTTGTTGGAAAATGCCATTGAAAATGGGCATCGTATTTTGGTCTTTAGTCAATTTGTGCAGATGCTTAAAATCGTGGAAGGACACCTCAAGAAAAAAGGCATCCGCTACGAGCTTTTAACAGGGCAAACCAAGCCTGAAGATCGCCAAACCAAAGTCGACGACTTCAATAACGACGAATCCATTAAAATTTTCTTGGTGTCGCTTAAAGCAGGTGGCACGGGCTTGAACCTCACAGGCGCCGACATGGTCGTGCATTACGACCCCTGGTGGAACCCTGCGGCTGAAGATCAAGCCACCGATCGGGTGCATCGTATTGGGCAAACGAAGAGTGTGTTTGTGTACCGTCTCATTGCTCGCTCGACGGTGGAAGAGCGGATTATGCAGTTGAAATCGCAGAAGCGTGACTTGGTGGACAGCGTCATTTCAGCGGATCGCACGATTATGAAGAAAATCAGCCTCGACGATCTGAAAGATATTTTGTCGTTGGATTAACCCCTTGGTCAAATCCATAAAAGCAGGTATAATATGGTTATAGAAAGCTGTAAAAAAGTGGCTTTACCCCCTCTCCCTTAGGGAGAGGGTTGGGGTGAGGGATTCGAGATGCCCGTCCAAAGCTGGTGTTCCCTCCTCCTAGCCTCCTCCCTAAGGGAGGAGGAACAAGGCAAAAAGACTTTTGCAGAGATTCTATAAAAACGTTCCCTCTATTGAAAAGGCTCCCTTCCCCATGCAAGACACTGAAAAAACCAGCGACTTTTGGGATGAATTCGACGAAGACGCCTCCGCTTCTGTTGAAGAAGCAGACCTCAAAGATGTCGTCGGGCGTGACGAAGATTTTCAAGCCTTCGACGCCATGCAATCCGCCCAACCGCTTGTCGTGGAAAGCAAGAAAAAAGCCGTAGCGTCCGACGACGATGAAGACGCCCCCTGCCTAAAAGGCGAAATTGAAGCCCTGCTTTTTATGACCAGTCGCCCCCTGCACATGGAAGACATGGCGTTACTATTGGAACGCCCCTTAGATGCCGTGGTCGACGCCGTTTCAGAGCTTTTGAGCGATTACAATTTTCGTGAAGAATCGTCGCTTGAAATTGACGATAGTGAAGAAGGCTACATTTTACAAGTCCGCAAGCCGTACCAGCACTTGGTGAATAAGATGATCCCCATGGATATTAGCACGGCGGCCTTGCGAACCTTGAGCGTGATTGCGATCAAATCTCCGCTCCTGCAAAAAGAGCTTATCGACTTAAGGGGGGCGACCGCCTATGACCACGTCAAGGAATTGTTGAGCCATAAATTGATTTCCAAAAACCGCAGTGGCGTGTCGTATCGCTTGAATGTCACGCCGACCTTTCACCAATTGTTTAAACTTTCGGGCGACAAAAAAGACTTGGATGTGTTGGTGGAAAGTGAGCTAGGGCTTGAGAAAGAACAGCGTCAACAGGCGTTGAAGGCGCCGCTTGAAGACATCACGAGCTTGGATGACTTGGCTCTTTCGGCATCGTTGGATGATTAAAATGAACTTTGTCTGCTGGCTATGTTCGTACTATTATAGAAGCCTCTGCAAAAGTGGGTTACGTCATTGCGAGCGTAGCGTGGCAACATTGCAAAGACCTCACAGGTGGGGGAACAGATTGCTTCGTTTCACTCGCAATGACGGTGTATCTTTAGACTTTCGCAGAGCCTTCTATAATGAATTAAAAAAGGAAATGTGCCGTGAAAACACTCGGAAAGTTTGGTCGCTTCGGCGGATGCTATGCCCCTGAATCCTTGATGCCTGCCCTTGAAGAACTGGAAGCCGCCTTTTTAGACATTCAAAACGACGACGCCTTTCAAGCCGAATTCCACGATTTGTTGCAACATTATGCGGGGCGTCCCACCGCGATGTATCACGCCAAAAACTTGAGCCAGCAACTCGGTGGGGCGCAGATCTGGTTCAAGCGTGAAGATTTGCTTCATGGGGGGGCGCATAAAACCAATAACGCCATTGGGCAAGCCTTGCTCGCCAAACGCATGGGCAAAAGTCGCCTGATTGCGGAAACAGGGGCGGGTCAACATGGCGTCGCCACCGCTATGGCAGGCGCCATGATGGGCATGCCCACCGAAATCTACATGGGAGCCATCGATGTGAAGCGTCAAGCCCCCAACGTCCTGCGAATGGAACTGCTGGGTGCCAAGGTGAATGCGGTAGAAAGTGGCGGAAAAACCCTGAAAGACGCCATTAACGACGCCATGCGAGACTGGATCGCCAATACCCACAACACGCACTATTTAATCGGCACGGTGGCAGGGCCTCACCCCTTTCCGCAAATGGTGAAGTACTTTCACCAGGTCATTGGGATTGAAGCCCGTCAGCAGATAATCGCTCAAGCAGGACGTTTGCCTGATGCCGTCCTTGCTTGTGTTGGCGGAGGTTCCAATGCGATTGGGATTTTTCAAGGCTTTATGGACGATACGGACGTGAAACTCATCGGCGTGGAACCAGCGGGTCACGGCGTGCATACTGATTTTCACGGGGCGGTTTTGGCGAAAGGCACCTTTGGCGTTTTACAAGGCATGAAGAGCCTCATGCTTCAAACGGATGACGGTCAAGTCTTGAATACGCACAGTATTTCTGCGGGTTTGGACTACCCTTCGGTGGGGCCAGAACATGCGTACCTGCAAGAAATCGGGCGAGCTAGCTATGTTTCGGCAACCGATGAGGAAGCCTTAGAAGGCTTTAAAATCGTGAGCCGTTCCGAAGGCATTTTGCCTGCGTTGGAAAGCAGTCACGCCTTATGGGAAGCCATTCGTTTGGCACCGACCTTGCCGAAGGACACGATATTGCTGGTGAACTTGTCGGGTCGTGGGGACAAGGATCTTGCCACCGTCCGTGAGGCGTTGGGGGGTTAATCGTCAATACCACGCCCCCTCGCTGCTTGTAAGGCGGAGCTTTGCTAGCGTCAGTTTTTTGATTAAAGGGCTTGTAATTTATTTTGTATTACGCTAATATGTTATTATAGAATGTAACAAGAAGGAAAAACCTAATGGATTTAGAAGCCATCAAAAATAGCGTCACCTGCAAGTGGAGCGAAGAAGATGAGGCGTTTATCGTCACCTCTCCCCTGTGTATTAACATTGCAGGGGTCGAAGAAAAACGAGAAGACGCTTACGAGATGTTTTACGAGATGCTCGACTCGTCTTACGACGCTTTTTTACAAGGCACGTTTAAGCCCATGAAAAAAGCAGGACGCAAGCCCAAAACAGGGGCTAAAATCCTAACGCTACGGGTCGATGAAGAGGTCGTTAATTTCATTAAGGCGGAATCCAGCCGTTTGCAGGTCACGCAAGGGCAAGTGGTGTCTCAAGTGTTTAATCTCTACAGGCTCAAAGAAATCTAAGCTCCTATCCATACCACGCCCCCCGACGCTGGTTGTATTGGCGGAGCCTTTCTAGCGCCAGCCACTGCTGATGCCTGTTCTTCCGCTGTTCCCTCGCCCAATCCGACGAATCCACCAGCAGGGTGCCGATGTCCCACACGGCGTAACGCAAGGCATCCGCCACGTCTTCAAAGGGATGCACCTGTGCCAATTCGTCCGAATCAGGCGACACGTAACGATACCCCCCTTGAAGGGCATCCACCAGCACAGGGCATTTTTCGCCATCGACCAAAAACGCAGGCGATTTCATCATGTGCCTGCCTTCACGCATAAACGACTCGGCAGGTTCGGCTCCCTCCCCTTTAAGGGGAGGGCTGGGGTGGGGGTCTTCTTTCACTGGCACATCACGCACTTCAATCATCAAATGCCGTAGCTTGTCGATGCTGGCAACCACCCCACATCGCACGCCCACAGGCTCAATGCCCATGTGCTTCAAGATCTCAATACTCGTGTCTTCCGACTTGTCATTGTGCTGATGCCCTGCGGGATCGCACACATCTCGAAAGCGAGCATTCGCCCCAAACAACGCAATGGATTCATCCTTGACCTGCTGGGCAAATTTTTTCAACACCACCCGTTGCCCCACCCATTCCTTCAGCACCACCACACGACCCCATTCGTCTCGTTGCAGTGCCAAAACCGCTGGCGTATGGTAGCCAAAATCCCACGACCTTAGCACTTCCAAATCAGGATTGTACGCCACTTTGGCGATATGCTGAGCCGTAAACTCTTCGTACACACGGTCTCGGTTGCTGTATTCGTAGCTAATATCCAGCTCTCGGGCGATTTCGTGCTTGAGCAATCGCTTTTTCTGCACCTCGTACCACACACGATCCTTAAAGGGGTGCAGGCTCCAATGCAGGGTTAAAACGGCGGTCATCTCTGAAAAACGCTCCAAGGCAAAGCGATTTTTTCGTCCGTTGGGGGTCGACACGACCAATCGACATAGGCTCGATTGCCCAGCGGCGGCGTAAGCCCCATCTGCCCACGCCCAAAAGGCGAATTCATCCAGCAGAACGGCGGTATAACGCCCCCCACGAGCAAAGTTTTCCGTGGCGGCTTCTGCTATAATCGTATTGCCGTTTTGCGGATTCATCAAACGCCCCGACACATCGTGCTTGCGAAAGTCAAAGCCCGCAGGCAACATATTCGACGGCTGTTCACGCAGGTTGAAACGGCACTTTTCCATGAGCGTGGCGAGATCGCCCTTGGTGTCCGCACTGCCAAAATTACGGCTCCCAATCAAGAATTGTTGCCCCGAATGAAAGAGCCATCGGTATTCAAAGACCAAGCAAATCAGCCACGAAAGCCCCATGTCTCGGCTTTTTTCCACGAGTAGATCTTCGCCATTTTCAATGGCTTCATTCAGCCTTAGCACCGTTTCCATTTGAAAGGGGTACAGCACAAACGGCACCCGCCCGATACTTCTGCCGTTTTGTTTAAAGGGATTCGGGCGAGGGTCAAAGGTCCACGCAAAGTAGCGAAACCACAGCAGGATGTTGCTTCGGCAGTCGTGTTTCAGCAGTTCAGCGAAGGCATCGTCGGTTTTGAGCCGTTCGTAAAGTTGGATGCGTTCTTGGGTGATCGCTTCACGGCGAGCGTCCCACGCCACGGGGCTTTGCAGGCGTGCAAGGTATTGGGATGCGTCGGGGAGGGTGTCGTTAATGGCATCCATTTCGTGCCACACGGCGTTTCGGCAGAAGCTGGCGAGATGCACATAGGGGTTGTTTTCGGGTGGGTAGGGGGTCGACATGATGAGGTTCTCTCTTTCTCTTTTTGGGTTGGTTGATTTTTTTGGGGATTTTTGAGCTTCCTTTTAAGGTTACTCGTTTGTCAGAGACCTTTGCTCCGCCAAAGGTCTCCAACACCTCTAAAGGCGGCTTAAGGGAGGGAGGGTCTTGGTCGCCCCCCTCCCTTAAGAATCCCACCCCTCTCGCTTTCCCGTTGTTCCTGCCGTCCGCAAAATGTCTC
>CANGYO010000054.1 GCA_947458095.1 Vampirovibrionales bacterium
CTCATTTCCCCCTCCTTGAAAATCCTCCCCCTTTTGAATCGAAAAAGTTAAAACTTTTTCTCTTGGGAAAGAAAACCGTTGGTTTCCTCTCCCAACCTCTCCTTCCTAAAGGGGATGATTCACTTCGTGAATATGAAGGTTTCTGCCCACCTCCTCGCATCATTCCTTTGCACGACGTCCGCAAAATCGCTCGGGGATTCGCAGTTCGCTCACCCGCTCGGATTTAGTGCTTGGACGCCTGCTGATGCAACGGTTTTTTCAATCAATACTCTCGTTCTATTCTCTTTCCAAGTGCTAAAGATGATGCTATAATAACGCTATGTTTAAATTCCTTCAAAAAGCTATTACCGCAAGCAAGCCTAAAGTCTTGCAAGTGTCTAAAAACTTTTCCGTCCCTCTCGCTGACTTTCTTTCCACTGGGGAGCGGGATGCTATTTTGGCATCATCAGGCATGGGAAAATCCTATTTAACAGGCGTTTTGCTGGAAGAAACCCTCGAAAATGGGACGCTCGTCTGCATTATCGACCCTGAAGGCGAACATTTCACACTAGCGGAAAAATATCCCTGCTTGATTATTGGTGGCGAACATGCCCATGTGCCGTTTGATCCTGCTGGGGTGGAACTCTATATTGAAGCCATGATTACCACAGGGCTTTCCACGATTTTTGACTTGTCGGATTTTATCGACACGGAACAGCAAGATTATTACGCCATTATTGGCGATGCCCTATTTCGCTTGGAACAAAAGTACCGTCGCAAAGTTAGACTCGTGGTGGAAGAAGCCCAAATCTATGCCCCACAGAATGGAGGGGGCGGAGCTGGCAAAAAGAAAAACAAAGGGCTTGATGCCATTACGGTGTCTCAACGCATTGCCAAGCGAGGACGTAAAAGAGCCTTAGACAGCCTTTGGGCAACCCAACGACCTGCCAGTTTAAGCAAAGATATCTTGTCTCAATGTAACCGTTTTTGGTTTGGGGGCATTACGTCTGAACTTGATTACAAAGCGATTAAGCCCTTTTTAACAGAAGCAGGCATTAGCTTTCAGGATATTAAGAGCCTCCAACCTGGCGAGTTTTTTTACTACGCCAAGGGCAAAACGACTCGCATTAAAGTGCGTAAACGTTACTGCAAACACGCAGGAGCCACCCCCGATGCGGGCATGACCTTTACGCCTGCGACCGACAAATCCCTTGAAGCGGTCATGGGCAACTTAGCGAAGAAAATCGAAGCCAAAGCCGAAGAACTCAAGCAGGAACAAAGTGAAATCCAACGCTTGCAAGAACTCTTGCGTAAGCAAGAACGGAAAATCGAACAGTTGCGAGAAGAACTTGAACGTGAACGCATGGCAACCAAGGTGATTGAACGCTTGGGCGGAAACGGGATGCACGCCACAGGCGAAGCCTTGGCGGGCATGGATTTTGATGAACTCGCCAGCCTTGAAGCGGGTACAGCCAAACGTAGTCGTCGTCGCAAGTCAAAGGATTCAGGCGATATTGCCGTGTCTGCCAGCGATGTGAGCATTTCCACATGGGTAGAGCCAGGAAAGATCCAACTTTAAGTTTCGGTGTAAGGACGCTTAATCATGTGCGTCACCACCACGTTTTCGGAATTAAAGGTAATGGCTCCCGGTGTGGTAACGCCGTTACTCGTCGTTCCCACGGCTTGATTCAATACCAGCAAAGCGACTCCGACAATGGGTCGATCCGTCACATCATCATGGGCAGGACGCAGGTTGTCCAATCGCACATTGAGTTGACGACTTGCATTTTCAGCCCGATATTCCAAAAAACCAATGCTATTCGTTAATTCATTGACATTAGACGCAATAGGATACACCCTTAAAATGGCATCGGCACTCGTTAGAAAGACACCAAATTCGAGACTATAACGAAAGCTTGAAGTGGCGATAGTGGCATTGATTGTATCAGAAGAAGCGGGCATCACCAAGCGGACATTGGCTCTGGGGTAGGGAGGGGTATTGAGTTCTTGATTGGCACGATTGAAAGACAAGCCTGTATTAAACAACGGATTAGTCGAAGTTGGTAAGACGGCTTGGACAGCATCATAATCAAACATGCCTGCCACATCAATGTCGGTAGGCGTCACGATGCCTCCCCACACGTTGTCGTTTTCAGGGTTGTAAAGGGCTAAATTGGCTTGCTGGGCGGACATCGAAGCACCTGTTCCTGTATAAGCGGTAACAGAACTGTACGCACGATTCGCTGCGGAAGTGGTCGCTGCGACACTTGCATAAGTGGCGGCTATCGCTGCAGGCACAGGAATACACGAGAGTCCGTTATAACGAACCACACGGGTGGCTCCGTAATTATGGCATTCCGTGTTAAGGGTTAATTTACGTTGAAAACGACGGTACACTTGATTGGTGTTGAGTCGCTTGTACAAGGTGAGATCGGCGATTTTAATATCGGGGTAATTCGGTTGTGAGTAGACGTTTAAGTCAAAGAAAAGTCGTTTAGCATTATTATTGTTACCATTACTGGCGATAATGATTTGTTGTCGAACAGAAGTCACATCATGACGGGCTTCAACATCTAAACGATAAAAGTCGATGCCATTAAGCACGTTGTTCACCGCTGTGTTTTCCGCATGCACTTGCGAAGCTGCTAAATTAGCCGTAATAATACTTTGCACCCCTAGGAGCAACGCTGAAAAAGAAATCCCAAAAAAAGTCAAGGCTAAGGCGACTTCAACGAGGTTAAATCCATCGTGTTTACGGGGGAATTGACTTTTTTGACTGGAACGCATGGCAGAAAAATCCTTTAAGAAACGTTTCTAGTGTAACAATAAGACGTTTTAGTTAATGCTGTCTTTATAGCGATCGTAAAAGCTTCTCAGATACCTGGTTTGATCCGATCCCCAATGTTTGGTGGCGAGATCAGCGATGGTTTCGACCTTGCCTGTTGCATCGTCAATATGAATTAAAACCACGTCTGAATTCTGCACAACCGCATTGCCAGAAGTAGGCACAGAGGGCAAGCCCGTCATGGTGCCTCCAGGGACGGCTTCAATAATCATAAACTCACGACGGCTATAACCCAAATTTTCTAATTCTGTAATGGTGTTTGTCATCCATGTAAACTCTTCAGGGTAAAGCCAAACACGAATATTGCTGGGGTACTGTAAGTACGTCGCTCTACCGCTGGTGGTGTTCGGGTAAGTATCTTCTCTAAAACTGGCAACGGAATCAAAACTTCGCAAGAAATTTGGTACGCCAACAAGGTTTCTGTCTGCCACGCTAGAACAACCATTACCGTCTAGGTCAACGTTTAAAGGGGTTACCCCATATTGGGAAACAATGCGTTGATGCACGGCACCTACGTGTTCTAAGTAAGTATCTATTTTTCGACCCAAGGACGTGTCGGATTTATTGGGATTGAGCAACTGAAAACTCATCGCAATCAGAACCCCTAGTATCAGGAGAGATACTAAAATTTCGGTCAAATTGTAAGCCGCTTTAAAGGACATACATTTCATAAGAACACTCCGCTTGCATAAAAACCTAGAAACGACTTCGGTTAAAACGAGAATAACTTTAAACAGGTCGTTTAAATACGTTACCTTTGTTACATATAGAAAATGTGCTACAATAAGAAAAAGTTATTTTTATAGAAGCCTCTGCACAAGCCCTGTTCCCTCTCCTTTAAAGAGGAGGGTGTAAAACAATTTTAGACTTTCGCAAAGCTTTCTATAGAACAAAAATCAAAGGGAATGGTATGATGTCTCGCTCTGCTTATGAAAGTTACAATCCATTTTTTAATGGAAGTGCCACCAGCTTGGCTCCCCTGCCTGATTACTTACAAGCCGTCTTAGAAGATGTGTCTCAAGCCAAAAAAGATGCCTCCTTAAATGCTGAAAACTTAGGGCGATCCGCCTTGAGTCATGTGGGCTTGGTCTTATTACTCTTATGCTTTTTGACAGTCAGTAGCCTGCTCGGCTTGAACTTCAATGAAATCACCCCACCCGAACTCGCCATAGACAAGCAAACCCCGATTGAATTTGTCATTGTCAACAATACCACCCCTGAAACACCACGTAATCCACAAACACGCAATCGAGCCAAAGTGGCGTCCCGCAGTGGAGGCGTTAAAACCAATAGCCGTAATAAACGAGAAGCCACCCAAGCATCGGGCGGAAGACCTTCTGTGGCTCAAACCGCTCAACGTCAAGGTTCCAAAGCCCCAACCCCGTCGCAAGATTCTGCCCCTAAAGCTCAAAAACCTGCCAAAAGCCAAAAGCCTTGGTGGCAAATGGAAGCTCCCACTCAAAAGCGTCCGATTGGCGTGAAAAAAGCGACGGCTAGCACCGCAAGCGGAGGTGGTAGCCCACAATCGAAAAGCACGCAAGGGCAAGGCGATGATGACTTGGCTCCACTCACCAAGCCTAGCTCTAGCACAGGGGGCAAAGGCACAGGCACCGCCACACGCATTAAATCCGCCCAAACAGGCAACGGCGATCGTAACCAAGTGGCTACTGCCACAAGCGTTAAAGGAGCAGGAGGCAACGGCAAGTTCAGCTCCAAAGGGCAAAACGGCGGAGGCGGTGGACTCGCAGGCGTGGACGCTGTTGTGGATGTCGATATGTCGCCTTACATCTCAAACGTGCAACGCCGTATCTACCGCAATTGGCGACCTTCTTTGGAATTAAGCTCCCTGACGTCTGAATACACGCTCGTCATTTCTCGCTCGGGGGCTTTAGTCAACTATCGCTTGAAACGATCCAGTGGCAACGCCTTGTTTGAACAGCTTGCCTCTTCTGCCATTACAGCCACCACCTTTCCACCTTTACCAGCAGGGTATCGTGGGCAGTCGGTGGTGATTGATTTTTACTTTGACTATGACAAGAAATAGGACACTTACACATGAGCCAAAGCACACTTCAAACACGCACTGATTTTCACACCATTGAAGAACTTAGCCTGCCTTTTGAATCGTTTTCATCGATTTTAAGGCACTTATTGCAAAGTCCTCGTACACATTATGACGCCTTTGTCACCAGTGAATATCGTTTAAAAAACGATGAGTTTGTGCAACAAGTCATTGGACTGGCAACCGCTCTTAAAAAGGAATGGAAGCTCAGCAAAGGCAATAAAGTCGCTTTATTATTTTGGAATCAACCCGAATTTTTCGTCAGCTTTTTCGCTCTTCGCCTCATTGGTGCCGTGCCAGTGCCGATTAACATTCTTATGACCCCTCAAGACATGAGCTATGTGCTTCAACATGCCGAAGTCAGTGGTATTCTCGCCACCGAAATTTTAGCGGTGCAACTGGCGACACAAATGAATTTTTCCATCGAACAAGTGCCTTTACCGCTTTGGAACGCCAATGCAGCCATGCCTGAAGACAGCTCTTTTGAGAGAAAAATTACCCATTATGCCCCTTGCATTGGTACCTTAAACGAAGAGCTAGATGCCTTTGATGCCTTAAGCCGTTCCGAAAGAAGTCATAATACCGAACTAGCGTTTTTGATTTACACGTCTGGCACGACAGGCTTTCCCAAAGGCGTGATGTTGAGCGAACGAAATATTTTAAGCAATTTAGCAGGCTTTCAAACCGCCCTAAACATTAAACGAGACAGCGAACGCTTCTTATTAGGTTTACCTGTTTTCCATTGCTACGGCTTGATTTGTTCCTTGTTTGCCATTACGGAACGTGCGACCGTGATTTGTGTGCCTCGCTTTAACCCCAAGCAAATTGTTGAATTTCTTAAAACAGAAGACGTGACGGTTTTACCCTTAGTGCCGACGATGTTTACGGTTTTATTACAAGCGGCCAAACGAAAAACCAAGCAGGTAGATACCCCCCCCGAAAAACCTTTCCCTACGCTACATACCTGTATTTCAGGAGGAGCCGCCTTATCTGCGTCTTTGCTCGACATGATTCAAGAAAACCTGAATGTTCAAGTGCTAGAAGGCTACGGTCTAAGTGAAACATCCCCTGTAATTGCAGTGAATACGGCGAGCCGTGGGGCGGTCGCAGGAGCCGTCGGTCAACCGCTGGTGAATTTGCGTCTGCGTTTGGTGAACCATGAAACAGGTGACGTTCTTTCGATTGAAGCAGGAAAAGCCAGTGCAGAAGGTGAAATCCAAGTGGCTGGCGACAGCGTGATGCTGGGTTACTATAAAAATGAAGACGAAACGACAAAAGTCTTATGTGCGGATGGTTGGTTTAAAACAGGCGACTTGGGGCATATTGATGCCGAAGGACTCTTGCGTATTTCGGGCGGTCGCTTGAAAGATCTCATTATTCGAGCCGGTGAAAACATTGCTCCGTTACCCATTGAACGCATTTTGTCTCAACATACAGCGGTGGCTCATGTGGCGGTTTTACCGTTGAAAGATGAAACGCTTGGGGAAGCCTTATGTGCCTGTATTGAACTCATGCCTGAAGCACGAGAGGCCGATCAAAAATCCCTTCAACAAGAACTTTCCGCCTTGGTGAGAGAGCATTTGTCGGCGTCTTACACGCCTGATGCGTATCGCTTTTTTGAAGAATTGCCTAAAAATCCCACAGGTAAAATCGTCAAAAAACACATTGTGCTAGAGTAGTGTTTTCTAGAAATTGCCGTATTTTTTAGATAATAAAGTGATATTTCAAGAGTCGTCGTTTTTTGGATTTCTCGCTCCGTTTAATGCTGGTGCTTGGACGTCTGCTTGTGCAACGAATTAGGCATCCCCATTTTTCCATACCAGTTCACAGTTTGAATAGCGTATAGGCGGATTCTAGGAGCCTAGACTCGCAGATGTGTGAGGTGTACACAAACGTACATAAGCACATCGAGAACCCGAGCGACAACGAAGACGTCAGACGCTATTTAAAATGGGAATTGGTATCACATAGAATCCTGTGCAAATTAAAAAGACCCTCTACGAGAAGAAGGTCTTTTTGAAAAGCTAGTTTTGGAAACTAGGCTTCAACGAGCGTGGGTAAAATACCGACGAACGATCCCTTTCGGTTAGATTTAAACTCCACCACACCTGCTTGAAGTGCAAATAAGGTATCATCTCCACCACGACCCACGTTAAGTCCAGGTTTGAATTTGGTGCCACGTTGACGAACCAAAATCTCACCTGCTAAAACGGTTTGACCGCCATAACGTTTCACGCCTAGGCGTTTGCCGATACTGTCACGTCCATTTTTTGTAGAGCCTACGCCTTTTTTTGATGCCATCATGTTTTGAACTCCTTCAATTCTTTGTTTGATAGTAAAAACAGTATAGCACTATACGGTGATAGATTCAACCAAAATGCGTGTATACCCTTGACGATGACCTTGCTTCGTACGAGTCCCTTTTTTAGGACGCATTTTATAAACAATGATCTTTTTTTGCTTGCCATGAGCCAAGACTTTCGCCGTGACTTTAGCTCCAACCACATAGGGGGCGCCGATATGGGAATCTTTTTCAGTCAACACAACATTCACATTGTCAAAGGTCAACGCTGTATCGACATCCGCTTTATAAGTGTCAATATCTAAATAACGTCCCGCTTCAACATGGTATTGTTTTCCGCTAATTTCAACTATGGCACGTGTCATGCGGTGCATCCTTATGATTTATAAGTGCTGTTGAGAACCTCACTTATTCCTAAAAACTATTAATGGACAAAGTTTCAAAATAGAAGAACTATTCTTCCACACCAAGCGAATACAAAATAATTCCATAACTTACCCATTGAAACTTCATTGTAGATTTTACTTTAAAGGAAACATAATCCCTTGCCAAGTCTTTTTTTTATAATTTACAGAAGTCGGCTTAAAGTGCTTAGAATGTTACAAATTATAACAAAAAGCAACGAATGGTACATTGCTTGTTTTTATTCTAATAGAAGAAGACTCCCCCTTTTCATTGACATCACCCCCTACCCAACGATACGACCATCCTCCCCTTCAGCCATTAGGAAACGCAATACCATGACGTCTGTTTATGATCTCCTCGCTTATCAAAATCCTTACCAAAATCCTTATCAAACGGCTGCCATTAACCCCTATAATGCCTATGCTGGGCTTAACACAGGCGTAAATACAGGACTCGGCTATAATGGATTTAATCCCTATAGCTTTGCATCCTCTCCCTTGACGCAATTTGCTACGCCTGCCACAGCACAGTTTGCTAATCAGAATCAAATCGGCAGTACCACCAGCTTTATGCCAGGATTCAACAACATTCCCGTGACCCAAGGCGTGGCTCAACCGCCTTCATCCCCCTTGCCTGCTTTTGATTACGGCGGACTCAACCAAATCAACAACCCCATGCCCTTTTCCAGCATGCCTTATGTGACGCAAGTCCCTTTGCAAGGATTTTACACCTTAGGTAACGGTCAAACGATTTCTAACACACAATACACGGCGTATCTTCCATCCGTCGTACCGGGAAGCATTACCAACTTGCAGCAATTAAGCAATCTCCCTGCTGCTTCATCGGGTAGCTTAGGAGCCATTTTACAACTTGCGGGCATTTCACCAAGTGTGATTGGAGCATCCGCTTTCAATAATTCAGGATCGCTTATTCCGCCTGTGTATGGTCTAAAAGCCTAAACCACAAGACTCATCTAAAGGACGGAAGCCTCCCGCAGGCGTGAAGTAAACGAGCGAAAATACGCTATACTCAAAAAACGTCCCCTAAAAGATGAAAGACTTGCGGATGAGTCACGATTTTGAAATAAGTGCGGATGCCTTAAGATCCCTGCGTAAATTACGCCCCAATGAAACGGCTCATATTCGTCGTGCCTTAGACACGATTAAGCACACCCCTGTGGGGGATAGTGCTGAATATCAATTGCTTTCCCAAAATAAAAAGCATCGCACGTATCGCTTTCGTACCGTGGTCGGTTTTGTGGTGTATAACGTTCCTCTTGAAGAAAGCACCGCCCACCGTATTCTCATCAGTAACGTAATTCCTTTTAAAAAACAAAACGCCAAAAAACATTAGGGGCTGTCTTTACGGTGACTTCCCTCAATCCATTTCAAATGATTGAATAGCGTCTAGCGTCTTCGTTGTCGCTCGGGTCTTCGATGTGCTTCTGGTGCAAGCACCCGCGTTAAACGGAGCGAGACATCCAATCTAAAAAATAGGGTTGATGTCTTCCATACGCACGATGCCTTGACGCATCGCAAAAACGGCGGCTTGCGTACGATCATCTACACACAATTTTTGCAAAATACTATGCACATGAGCCTTTGCTGTCGCTTTGGTAATTACGCATTTTTCCGCAATATCCGCATTAGAAAAGCCTTCGACAATCAACTTCAAGACTTCCATTTCACGAGGCGTCAACGGGCAGTCCATCGTTTGATTCGGCGAATGAGGCACAGGCACGCCAATCATCGTATTATTGCGTTGAGCCGTTGATTTTTCACCAGCCCCAAAAGGCAAGCTGTTAGCCTGAAAGCGTCCCAATACCAAACGAGCAATACCAGGATCCAACCAACTGGCTCCTTCCGCAACCGTGTCAATCGCCGTTTTAAGGGTTTCAAAACTGGCGCCTTTTAAGCAATAGGCATCGGCACCCGCCCCTAGAGCCGCAAACACGTCGTTGGCGTCGTCTTTAGACGTTAGCATCATCACAGGGGTTGCAGGATAGCTTTTTTTGATACGCTGGGTGGCTTCAATGCCATCCATGTCAGGCAGCCCAATATCCATCAGGATTAAATCATAATCGCCTTGGCGTTTTTCAACCACTTTCAGGGCTTCTTTGCCTGTTTCCGCTTCGCCCACAATCGTGTATCGAGGCTCTTGCTCTAACATCAAACGCAAGCCAATACGGGTCATTTGATGATCTTCAACCAAAATAAGTTTGAGGGTTTTCGTGGGTTTGGGGGATTCTGTGGCGTGCATGGGGCTTCCTTATTCTGCTTGAGATTTATATAGTATTCCTAAGTAGTATAACATAAAGGTGTAGAAGCGGTTACGAAACTCCTCCGTTTATGCTAGACTAGCCTACAAAGGAGGCTTCTCCCCCATGCGATACAGTACTCATCTTTTCATCACAGGCACCGACACCGATGTCGGTAAAACCTACGTCACCGCTCAAATCGCCCAAGTCGCTTTGGCTCAAGGCAAACGAGTCGCCATTTACAAGCCTGTGCAAACAGGCGTAAACGCCTTTGAAGAAGGCGATGCCTACGCCTGTGCCAAGCTCTTAGACTTCCCTAAAAACCTGCATATCGAAACGACCTACGCATTTTCGCCTCCCGCTGCACCAAGCGTCTGCGATGACGACGGCGTAATTTCCATGGATGCCATTGTGGCTCGTTTTTACGCCTTGAAATCCAGCTATGATGTTGTGCTGGTGGAAGGGGCAGGGGGCGTGATGTGTCCGCTGACCCCAAAAGCCGTCATGCTCGACTTGATTGATGCCTTAGACCTTCCCGCCGTTTTGGTGAGTCGCTATACGTTAGGCACCATCAATCATAGCCTATTGTCGCTAGAATTGCTCAAGCAGCGAGGCATTAAAGTCGAAGCCCTGCTACTTTCTGAAGGAGCTTGCCCCTTATCCCTTGAAGTAAAAGACTCTTTGGCGGTAAAAACCCTACTTCAACAGCTTCATCATTACGCCCCTGACATTAAAATAGGCGAAGTCCCCTATGCCAAAATCCTGCTGGAAGGGGTTAGCGATGTCTAGCACAATGCCTGAAGCTCCCAAGACGCATCCCTTTATTCTGGAAGAAAATGCTTTGGCAGGATCCAAACCCTACCGCACCTATAACCAATTCCTTCAAGAAAAATTCGGATGCCGTGTCTATAAAGTGTCCATTGACGCAGGCTTCACCTGCCCCAATATCGACGGCAGCAAAGGCTTTGGCGGATGCACCTTCTGCGACGAAACAGGCTCTTCGTCTCGCACCAACGACCTTAAAACGCCGATTGCGGAGCAAATGCAGAAGAACATCGCCAATCGACGCAAGCGTTACAAGGCTCAAAAGTTCATCGCTTATTTTCAAGCCAATACCAATACCTATGCCCCTGTTGAACGACTGAAACGACTTTATGATGAAGCCCTAAATGTGGATGACGACGTGCTAGGGCTTGCGATTTCGACCCGTCCTGATTGTGTGACCCCTGAAATACTCGATCTCATCGCCAGCTATCAGGAGCGTTTGCCTTATGTGAGCGTGGAATATGGCTTGCAAACCATTCACGATCGTAGTTTGGCGTTGGTGAATCGATGCGAGACCTTTGCCGATTTCTTACAGGCTTACGAATGGACACAAGCTCGGGGGCTGGATCACTGTATTCATGTGATTCTAGGCATGCCAGGGGAAACCCATGCGGATATGATGCAAACGGCGGACAAACTCGCGGAACTCAAGGTGGCGGGCGTGAAGATTCATATGCTGGTTGCCATGAACCATACCCCGATTGCGGAAGATTACCGCAACGGACGCTGGACGAGCATGGATTTTGACACCTATGTCAACACCTGCGTGGATTTCATTGAGCGTTTGCATCCTGACTGCGTGATTCATCGGGTGGCGGGGAACGGTCACTTTAAGCACGTGGTGGCACCATCGTGGATGGCGAGCCAGCGTCAGGATGTGATGTCCGCCATTGACGCCTGCTTCGCCGAGCGTGGCACTCGGCAGGGTGATGCGTGTCGGCATTAGTCTTTTTTAGCTTTATCCTCAGGAAAAAGATGTTTAACGACCACTAAATACAGACCAATGATATTTGCACTTGTCGTTCCTAATAGCGTCATTAACACATTTGGATCATTTTTTAGGTTTTTTAGAATAGGAAGAGACCAACCGAAAAAAGGTAAATGAATGACATGATCTACCCCATTACCCATAACAATGTATAAAACCACAATTAAATAAACGATAAGAACAATCAGTAACTGCGGAGCCAAAGACATTTGCAAATTATGCTTATCTTGCTCTTTTTCTTCTTGGGTTTGGCAATAGCTCTTAACAGCTTTTTCTTCAAAAGTAGATCCATTTTTTTCATAAGGAGGGGAATCTAACGGTTCGCTCGGTAAATTATCAATATCAATTTCTTCAATTCTTAGTTTTCTACCCACAATTTAACAAATCCTCATAATAAGATTGAATACGCTCTCGTTCAATTTTTATATGAGGTATATTAGGTTTATAAACTTGTTTCCAAGGCGTTCCTTCTTTATGAGTCAAAGCAATTAATTCACTACCCGTAAATTTTGAGTATTTTTCAAACATATGATCTAAAAATCTTGTTAAGTAACTATTTCCTTCTATATTTGAAATATCAAGATCTTTCTCCTGACGTATAGAACGGGAACCATATTTTTTATAGGCTTCATAAATACTGGGAATCACAGGTCCATACTTCCAAGCTTCAATCGGATCTTCAAATAAGCTATTACCATTTGAAAGAGCTAACATATAACCTTCGGAAATAAAAGCTAATTTAATAACTTGCAACATGGTTAAAGGCTTATTGAGGATACAGAGAAATAGCGAAAATATTATGAGTGGCGTAAAAAGTGAGGAAATGGAGTGATTTTTCCTGAAATTGCCTCAATTATACCCCTGAAGTCCCTCTATATCGTCTATTTCCTAGAAAAAGGCACACTACCCCCTCCCCAAA
>CANGYO010000055.1 GCA_947458095.1 Vampirovibrionales bacterium
CCACCCCAACATGGTCGAAAAAGTTAAAACTTTTTCTCTTGGGAAAGAAAACCGTTGGTTTCCTCTCCCAACCTCTCCTTCCTAAAGGGGAAGATTCACTTCGTGAATGAGAAAGGTTGTTTTCCTCCCCTTAAAGGGGAGGGAGTAAGGCATTTTTAGACTTTCGCAGAGTTTTCTATAGGTTCTTAATTCAACTCTAAATAACAACGAAGAGACGCTAGACCCTTTTATGTAGCGGACATGATTAAGTGTTCGTACGCTCTTGGCGTCAATTGCCGTCCACGAGGCGTACGTTGAATCAACCCACTTTGCAATAAAAACGGCTCCGTCACATCCTCAAGCGTACGAACATCTTCCCCCATCGTAGATGCCACCGCTTCTAAGCCCACAGGCCCCCCTTGAAAGAAATCCCGCATGGTGGAAAGCATTAAACGATCAGACGGTTCAAGCCCGAGTTCGTCGACTTGGTAAATCCGCAAGGCTTCTTCCACCATACGGTCATCCACCACGGCGTCAATTCCTTCACGCTTGCACAAGACTTCCGCCACATCCCTAACCCGACGCAGCAAGCGGTTGGCAATTCGAGGCGTCCCACGACTGCGTTTACCTAGCACCAAAGCGGACGCTTCATCCACCTGAACATTTAAGATATGAGCGGAACGTAAAATAATGGCTTGCAATTCTTTGGGACTGTAGTAGTTCAACCTAAAAATAAGCCCAAAGCGATCCCGCAAGGGAGACGATAACGCCCCCGCTTTCGTGGTGGCGCCAATGAGCGTGAACTTGGGCAAGGGGACTCGCAAGGTTCTGGCACTGGCTCCTTTGCCGACCGTGCGGTCAATCGACGCATCTTCCATGGCGGGGTAAAGGATTTCTTCTGTCACGCTATTGAGCCGATGAATTTCATCAATAAACAAAATATCGCCTTCATTGAGGTTCATTAACAGTCCGACGACATCCCGAGGGCGTTCTAAAGCAGGTGCAGAGGTGAAATGGATTTTTGCCTTCATTTCTTCCGCAATCACCATAGCCAAACTGGTTTTGCCTAAGCCAGGGGGGCCGTAGAACAAGGCGTGATCGAGCGGTTCGTGACGAGCTAAGCTGGCTTCAAGGGAAATCGACAAATGCGTTTTGAGATCCCCTTGCCCGATGTAGTCCGCCAAAGATTGCGGACGTAGGGAGTTTTCTTGATCGGCTTCAGCAGGCGTGGTGTTTTGGCTCATCATGGAACGGCTTTTACGATCCGCATTTTTGGCGTTTAATTGGGCGATTAGGTCGCTTGCCACAAGCTCAACGGAAACGGTGCCGTCTTGAGACGTACTACGTTTGGGATTGTCAGGCGAAGAAAAGTGTAAAACCACAAGCAAGTGACCTCATTTTCAAAGGGGGATGTCTTTTAGTATACCTGAGAAATAGAGCATCCTACGGTTTACAATTTCTCAAGGTACAAACCGTTGGTTTTTCAGGCAAAGGCGGTAAAAAGCGATGGCGACGTTCCGCTACCCACGCATAGGTCGGACGAGTCAAGCCCTTCAATAAAGGCAAACGTAAAAAATGCCCAATCCACGACCATGGAGCAATGCACTGTTCTAAACACACGCCGACCGCTTCTTCCGCTTGAAAAACGGTATTTTTCTCCACATCAATGACGTGCATCCGATCTTTGGTATCGTCACTCAAAAGACCAAACGGCTCTAAATACGCAGGGGCTTCTTGACTATGCACATCCACAAAACGCACACGTTTCGGATGCTTCAACCATGTTTGTAAAAATAATTGGCTCCGCTGGCACAAACCGCAAGTCGCATCATATAAAACGATAAACAAGGCGTTCATAAGGTTTTACGCCCGACGCTTAATATGAGACGGTGAAATGCCTAGATTGTCAAACGAATCGAGCCAAAAGGATTCAAGGGCATCTTGCTTGCGTTGCAGACGGGTGGTATCGGCATCTTGCACTTCTAAATACACACGCACCAGGGGTTCCGTGCCACTGGCACGCACCAAAACCCAAGACCCATCGGTTAAATAGAGCTTAACACCGTCTTGCGTATGGAACTCGGTTTTCAAAGCGTTTGCTTCGACATTGGAACGAGCCACATCGACGACCAAGTCGGCTCCCAAACTGCCCCCTTCCGTAAAGAGTGTGAGGGTTTTGTTGAGAATCTGCGACTTCAATTCGGTGTGAATCGACCATTCCGTGAAGATAAAACGCTTTTCAATAAGGGCTTCGACCTTTTCCACGATTTGAGACAGAGGCACCCCTTCTTTGGCAACAAGTTCCGCAATGAGGAGATTCGCCAGCAGACCGTCTTTTTCAGGTACGTGATTCAAAACGCTCAGACCCCCACTGCTTTCCCCGCCCAGCAGGACGTTCGGTTTAGTCGGATCGTTGTCATATTCCAAAAAGACTTCGGCGATATACTTATAACCCACAGGCGTTTGCAAGACAGGGATGCCATAGGCATTCATCATTTCATCTAAGGCGTGGGTGGTGGCTTGCGACCGCACCACAATGCCTTCCGCCTTACGGTGATGCACCATTAAGTAGGCAATCAAGCGTAAAATCGTATTGGGATGCAAAAAGTCGCCGTTTTCATCCAAAATGCCAAAACGATCGGCGTCACCGTCGTTGGATGCTCCAAAAATCAAGGCATCAGGGGCTTGAGCCGTCCACTTTCTCACAATCTGTGACAGTTCGGTTAAGTTTTCCGCTGAAGGCTCGGGTTCGCCGTCATAGCCTTGGGGGCGTTCATCTTCACAGTGAATCAATTTGACATCCACCACGCCCAAGTCTTCCATGAGTTTGGGGAAATAGTGGCGACCCGTTGCGTACAAGGGATCGTAACCCACATGCAATTCCGCCGATTTTATGGCGGTAACATCCAGCTTAATGACTTCTTTGAGGTGGTCTAAATACGCTTCATACGGCAGTAGATGATAGATACGAGGGATGTCTTCCAAACCGAGGGCGACTCTGTCCAGCACCAAGTTCAAGGGATTCGCTTGTAAGGCTTCAAATTGCTTGGTCATGGAAGAAGGTGCCACCGCTCCGTCATTGGTCAGGAAGTTGTAACCCCCGTAGTTCCAAGGGTTGTGGCTTGCGGTCATCAAAATAGCCCCTGTGGAACCTACGCCGTTGCCTGCAATTTCAGCCAAGTGGGCAGCAGTATACGCCAAAACTGGCGTAGGCACATCGCCTTGCACTTCATAAACGTCTAAGCCTTTGGCGAGTAAGGTTTTGATGATGATGGGGATCGCCATTTTCGTTTTTTCACGGGTGTCGCCCCCCACCAAGACGGGGCGTGCGATATGTTCACGTTGCATGGTTTGAATCAAGACATCGGCGATGGCTTGGGTAATTTGCGTAACAACGGCTTCGTTAAAGGCGTCGTCTGCATCGTGGCGATAGCCAGACGTGCCGAACTGATAGACTTTAGAAACGAGATGACTTGAATTCATGGGGGAATACCTTCACATCAAAGACTTTCAATAACACTGTTTAGTATAACACGAGAAAAAAACAGGGCTATCCACTAATTTTTGCCTTAAATTGTAACAGTTTTGTTAAGCTTAGCACAGGTTTGGCATCACGGCGTTTTAGGCTCGTAAGAAGCATGTGTGCTTCTGTCTTGTTACTGTTTTTAGTATAGTAAAATTCTCTTAAAAAGGTTAAAACTCGATGCTTTCAACACTGAAATCCGCCTCCATAAATACTCATCCTACTATTCAGCAACGCCAAGGGGCTTTACCTATTGCCGATATAGTTTCAAAAGATACTGCAAAGGATCTCATTAGA
The DNA here is from genome assembly GCA_947458095.1 of Vampirovibrionales bacterium. Classification (GTDB taxonomy): domain Bacteria; phylum Cyanobacteriota; class Vampirovibrionia; order Vampirovibrionales; family JAJTHC01; genus JAJTHC01. The sequence continues at coordinate 3,800 of CANGYO010000055.1, forward strand.
ATATTTGAAGTTGCTCCAAAAGACCCTCATTTTCAAGAGGATGCACAACAAATACTAAAGTTATATCAACCTGCTTTTGAATTAGGGAGTAAGGGCTGTAGTGTAAGTAGTGCTTTTACAGCAATTTGTAGCAGCTTGAATTTTGTAAAATCCGATGTTCTACAAGTGCCAACAGATGAAGACTTTGGTATGGAACAACGATTTTTATTTGCTGTGAAAAATTCAAGCATTGCAGGTTTTATCAATGCAAGTACTTTTTATACCCCAGAATTCCGATTGTGTAAAACCAATGTTTTGGGTTCTTATCTTCCTAAAGTAGGAAGAGCTTTATTGAGTTTGATTGCTAAGAATGAAAAAAGTAGCCAATTTGTAGCCGATCAAATGTCAGATGATATGGCTTCTCATGTCATGCGTAATGGAAAGTTGCGAAAACTTCCGCCTTTAAGTGAATACTACAAAGAACTAGGGGCTATCCCCTATCGACTTGAAGGAATGGATTTCCCTCCAGAGCATCCTACTCGCACATTGTCCACTGATAAAATTCAAGCATTATCTGAACAATATCTGAAAAATATAACCCTTCATTCCAACCCTAAATCTGAACCACTTAGTATTTCGGGTTTATGTACATAGGAAGGCACAGAAAAAGTTCTGTTCCCTCCCCTTGAGGGGTGGAGGGCAAGACGAAAGTCTACACCAATTGATGTTCGATCATAAAGTTGGTGTAAATCTCTTTGCCTTCCACAAAGGGCGCAAAGTTCATCATCTTCTGATGAAAGGGTATCGTTGTGGGGATGCCTGTAATCGCAAACTCATCCAAGCCCCGACGCATGCGGATAATCGCTTCTTCTCGCGTCGCCCCATGCGCAATCAACTTACCCACCAAGGAATCGTAAAACGGCGGGATTTTATAGCCTTGATAGGCGTGCGAATCCACCCGAATGCCGATGCCACCCGGGGCGATGAATCCGTCGATGAGTCCTGGCATGGGCATAAAGTTTTTGGTTGAATCTTCCGCATTAATACGACATTCAATCGCATGCCCATTAAAGGCCACGTCCTTTTGTTGGATCGTTAATTTTTCCCCAGCCGCCACTTTAATCTGCTCTTTTAATAAATCAATGCCTGTAATCATTTCGGTGACAGGATGTTCCACCTGAATGCGGGTATTCATTTCCATGAAGTAATAGTTCATGTCTTTGTCAAACAGCAATTCGATCGTACCGACACCTTCATAGCCAATGTTTTTCACCGCATTGACAATGGTCATACCCACCTTTTCACGCAAGGCAGGGGTCATAACAGGCGAAGGAGCTTCTTCAATGAGCTTTTGGTGACGGCGTTGGATCGAACAGTCACGGTCGCCCAAGTGAATGACGTTGCCGTAATTGTCCGCCAAAATCTGAAATTCAATATGACGAGGCTTTAAAATGTACTTTTCGATGTAGCAGTCGGGGTTGCCAAAGGCGGCTTGAGCTTCGGCACTGGCACTTTGAATCATGGCTTCAACTTGTGATTCATCTTCCACTAAACGCATGCCTTTTCCGCCTCCGCCTGCGGTGGCTTTGACTAAAATCGGGTAGCCTGCGGTTTTCGCCCACGCCTTGATCTTCGGCACATCAGCGGTGATGCCGTCTATCCCCGGTACGACAGGCATGCCAGCATCCAACATGGTTTGCTTGGCGGTGGCTTTATCGCCCATTTGGCGAATCGCTTGTGAGCTAGGGCCAATAAAAACAAGGTCATGTTCCTTGCAAATGTCTGCGAAATCAGCATTTTCTGCCATAAAGCCATAACCAGGGTGAATGGCTTCTGCCCCTGACATTAACGCCACTGAAATAATGTTCGACACATTTAAGTAGCTTTGGCTGGCGGGAGCTGGCCCCACGCAGTAGGCTTCATCGGCAAGCAACACATGAAGGCTTTCGGCATCGGGTTGTGAGTAAATGGCAACGGTTTTGACGCCCAATTCTTTACAGGCACGAATGATACGAAGGGCGATTTCGCCACGATTGGCGATGAGAATTTTTTTGAACATTAAGTCACCTCAAACGAATTTTGTATACATTATTATTATATCTGCTGAAAAAATTTAGTCAGCTTTTTTCTGAAACGAAAGACTGGCGAATTCTGATAGACGTGCTTTAATATAGAGTAGTAAATATCTTGAGAAGGATGCCCCCATGAAAGTTTCCACCACGTGGTTAAATGATTACATCGATGTCAGCGACCTAACGCCCCAAACCCTTGCCGATGCCCTTACCAACGCAGGGCTTGAAGTCGAAGGAGGCATCGAAGCCACAGGCGTACAGTTTAAAAACGTGATTGTCGCCAAGGTGCTGGAACTGAATGCTCACCCCAATGCGGACAAATTGCGACTGGTTACCGTCGATGGCGGAGCCGAACGTGGGCAAAGCCAAGTCGTGTGTGGCGCGCCCAATGTCGCCGAAGGGCAGCTCATCGCCTTTGCTCTGAATGGGGCGACTGTCTTTAGTTACAAGCAAAAAGAATGGTTTACACTTACGCCAGCCGTCATTCGAGGCGTGGCAAGTGAAGGCATGGTTTGCTCGCTGGAAGAGTTGGCGTTGAGTCATGCGTATCCACAAGAAGACGGTGGTATTTGGGTTCTTAATACGCTATTGACGGATGCCCACATCGGGCAAGCCCTCGAAAACGCCTTGGGCTTAGATGCTGAGTCGGATGCCATTTTAGAAACCGCTCCTACCGCCAATCGCGGCGACTGGATGAGTTACTTGGGCGTGGCTCGTGAGCTTTCCGCCTTATTTGAGCGTCCGTTGAAGGCGATAACGTCGTTGGAAGAAAAGCGTTTAGATGCAGTATTGTCTCAAAATGCTAGTGCTATTCAAGTGAAATTAAGCGATGAGAGCGTGTGCCCTTATTATATAGGGGCGTCCCTAAGTAACGTTAAAGTCCAACCGTCGCCGTCGTGGTTGGTGCAACGCCTTGAAGCCTCAGGCATTCGGAGCATCAATAACGTCGTGGATGTCACCAATTTCGTGATGCTGGAAATGGGTCAACCGCTCCATGCCTTTGACGCCAAAAAGCTCGGTACCACAGGCACGATCGACATTCGTCGTGCCAAAGCAGACGAAACCCTTGAAGCTCTCGATGACGTAACCTATACCCTCAACGATGAAAACGTCGTCGTCACCTTTAACGATGCTCCTGTTGCCTTAGCAGGTGTTATGGGCGGGCAAGGCTCATGCATCGACGAAAACAGTAGGACTGTATTTTTAGAAGCGGCGTTTTTCCCAAGTGCCAGCACCCGAAGATCGGCTCGTCAAGCTGGTATCCGTACCGAAAGCTCGGCTCGCTTTGAACGAGGCATCGATGAAGGGGGCGTTAAAACCGCCTTTGCTCGTGCGATTTACTTGCTCCAAGACTTGGCAGGTGCTAAGTTAGACGCAATAAGCGAATCGGCTCCTTTGCTTGTGCAGAAATCGACGGTGGCATTGAGCTTGACGCATCTGGAAAAAGTCATCGGCAAGCGTTATAACGCAAAGGTGGTTACCGCCTGCTTGAATCGCTTGGGCTTTGGCGTTGAAACTCAAAGCGACGACATCCTAAATGTAGACGTCCCCAGCTTTCGCCAGCGAGACGTACAAAAGCCGATCGACCTCATCGAAGAAGTCGTCCGCATTGCAGGCTATAACGACATTGAAGCGACTTTTCCTGCCAGTCATCAGCAGGTCACGTCTACCTTGAGACGTCGCATCTTGCAGGAGCTTCGTCACACCCTCACAGGGCTAGGACTCAACGAAGCCATGACCACCAGCCTCGTCGGCGATGCCTTGTTGGATCGGGTGGGTGCCAGCTTTGATGAGACTTTGGCAGTAAAACTGCTCAATTCGCATTCGTCTGAACATACGCTCATGCGTCAAAGTGTCTTGCCTACGTTGTTGGAAGCCTGCTTGAGCAACATCCAGCAAGGCACAGAGTCGTTTAACGCCTTTGAAATAGGACGTGCCTATTTTAAGCGTGGCAAATCGAGCTTTAAGAACACAGGCGTGCAAGAGAAGTTGAACCTTGCCGTGATTCTATGCGAGCAGGAGCCTCCCACCTCGTGGATAAAATCGGCGTCGCCTGATTTTTTCACCCTAAAAGGTGTCTTAGAATCCGTGCTAGAATGCTTCGCCTTGCAAGATGCCGTCACGTTTTCGCCCAATACGAATGATGCCATGTTCCACACGGGGCGTTGTGCGACCGCCAGTTTTACGGCAAAAAATAAGGCGTTTGCCAGCTTAGGGCAGTTGCATCCGTCGATTCAAAAGCGTTTGAAATTGAAATCGCCTGTTTATGTGATGGAAATCGATTTAGATCTCTTCATTAAAACCGTCGAACAAGCGGAAACGAGCCAAAACCAAGGCTTGCCTGTGGTCATTCAATTGTCGCCTTACCCCGAAATGGAACGAGACCTTGCCTTGGTTGCTGAAAAAGGTTTGTCTCACGAAGCGATTGTGACACGCATTAAGGGCTTGTCGTACGAGACCTTGCAATCGGTGCAAGTGTTTGATGAGTATCAAGGCACGGGCATTGAAGCGGGGCATCGCAGTTTGGGGTATCGCTTTATTTGGCAAGCCCCCGATCGTACGTTGACGGACAAGGAGGTGGATACTGCCATGTCCGCCATTCGTGAAGACTTGGTTAGCTCGTTGGGTGTGAGCCTGCGTTAGGCTGGAGCCGCCCCTGTTGGTGCAGATGCCAAGGCTTGGTTGAATTGTTGCAATTCACCCTTGGCTTTTTCGGCGTCTCGCTCGTTTTTATTGGTGAAGCCTAAGGCTTTGAAGCCTTTGTCGACCCAAGGAGCGGCTATTTTACTGACTCCCCAACTGAGGACCATTCCAGCAGCGATGGCAGGCCAGAATGTAAGTCCTGCTAAGCCAACAAGTCCTGCAGCTAACAATCCACTACCTACATTGGTGGTTAAATCACTAAATCCTTTACGGTGATCGCCATTTATCATATTGACGCCAAAGTTCAAGGCTTCTAAGGCGGTACCGACAATCGCAAAACCTTTGCTGACTTTACCCATAATACCTAAGTTATTGCGTACAGCTCCCATAGCGCCTTTGCTGTCAACGGTCGCATCAAGTGCGGCTTTCGCAGCATCATCTAAGCCGTCTAAGCCATTTTTGGCAGCGTTCGCAATACTTTCGGCGGTGGCTTTACTCTTTTCAGCCGCTGTCTTTAAGGCTTCTTTTAGTATTTTAGGATCATTTAAACTAATGGCGTCTTGCGTCGCTTTTTGTATGGCTTTAAGCTGTGCTTTGTCGAAGCCGTGAGATTGCAATTCACTATAGAGTTGCATACTCTTGGTTCTGTCTGCATTAAAGAAGTTGGCTCCCTTTTGCAAGAGGTTAGGATTTTTCATCAAGGCTTTGGCTAAATCGTCCGCATTTTGTGCGGTTTGAGTCGCCACAAATTTAGCATTTTCCGCATTAAGCTTAATCACATGTTGCTTTTGGGCATCAACGACTTTTTGAATTTGAGCCACTTTTTCGGCTTGTTTGACCGCTTCATTCGAACCTTTGACGTATTTTCCTAATTCTTCTGTTTCCAGCTTAAGCACTTTTTGCTGGTTAATCAAGGATTTACTCGCTTCTTGCAAACGAATTTGATCAAACTCCAGGAAGTTCTGTTTTACGGCGGCTTCAGCTATATTTATCGCTTCGGGAGTCGCTCCTCCAGTCTTCTTCAATTTTTCCAACTTTTCTAAGGCATTGGTGTATCGTTTTCCACTGCTTACCACAGCATTACTATGCCCTTCCATCCGAAGTGTGTCGTCGAAAGGCCCCCCAGTGTCGATTCCCAAGACTCGAGGGCGTACATTGCCTAACTTCTGCCAGAAGCCATTATTTCTAGGCTTAAATTTAAGCACATAACCATCGGCGTTTACCGTGTGCATTTCTAAGGCGCGTCCATTTTGGACGAGATTATTTACATTGGGATTCAACAGTTTGCCATTAGCCCCCAAGAGTGCCATGCCATGCTTACTAGCCGTTTTTTCCCAAAGCTTTACACCACCTTCACCAGTATAACGCTGGTTATAGTGATTTCTATGGACTCGATTGTCATAAGCCTTTATTCTTTCACCAAAAACCTTGTCCAGAATACTTTGATCTTGCCAGCCCTGTTGTAAGGCGCCTGCTAAGCCTAAGCTAGTTACCCCTAATTCACTTCGTCTATTCGCACTCACCAAGGCGGCGGCGGTGGAGGCTGGAATCACCCCCTGCTGAATCAACTGCTTAAGTACTTGTGCTTCGTCTTCGCTCAAGGCGAATTGGTTTTCTTGAAGCCCTCGTGAGGGGGCATCCATTTGTTGTGATGGTTCTGTGGGCTTATAATACCCATTGTTTACTGGAAGAATCTTCATGATATTGTCCTTGATATGCTTCTTAAAAGGCGGTGTGATGCCTTAATAAACTAAAAATCTACGTCTTACCAGCATAAAACCCAAACACCTTTACTTTTGTGCGTTCATACCTTTACATTTCACTTTATTCGCTTTAGACTAAGAATAATTAAATAGCTTAAGGCGACATGGCCAAGTGGTAAGGCAGGGGTCTGCAAAATCCTTATCCCCAGTTCGAATCTGGGTGTCGCCTTTTTTGCTGTTTGATTCTATAAGACGACCCTCCTTTTTTATGCTAAAATAATGAACAATGATCAATCGCATAAGGATACGCTTACCATGTCTACGCTTCCCACTTCTAACGGCTTAACCTTTCAAGATGTATTGGCTCGCTTACAAAGCTTTTGGGCGGAACAAGGTTGCGTCATTCAACAGCCCTTTGATGTTGAAAAAGGCGCCAGCACCATGAATCCTGCCACATTCTTACGAGTGCTAGGCCCAGAACCGTGGAACTTAGCGAATGTGGATCCCTGCCGTCGCCCAACAGATGGGCGTTATGGGCAGAATCCGAATCGTTTGCAACACTATTTTCAATTCCAAGTCATTATGAAGCCGTCACCGTCTAACATTCAAGAATTGTACTTGGAAAGCTTGAAAGTCTTGGGGATTGTGCCTGAAGAGCATGACGTGCGTTTTGTGGAAGACAACTGGGAATCGCCGACGCTTGGGGCGTGGGGCGTGGGCTGGGAAGTCTGGCTCGACGGCATGGAAATCACGCAGTTTACTTATTTTCAGCAGGCGGGTGGCATTGAAGTCAAACCCTGTGCGGTGGAAATCACTTACGGATGTGAGCGTATTGCGATGTATCTGCAAAATGTCGACAGCGTCTACGACTTGCGTTGGAACGAGCAATTGAGCTACGGCGACATTTACATGCAGAATGAAATTGAAAGTAGCACCTATAACTTTGAAGTCAGTAGCCGTGAGCGTTTGACGCAACGCTACGACCTTTACGCGGCGGAAGCCGTCGACTGCCTTGAAGCCAAGCTAGTCGTGCCTGCCTATGAGCATGTGTTGAAATGTTCGCACACCTTTAACTTGATGGACGCCCGTGGGATGCTGAGCCGTGATGAGCGGACGAATTACATTTTACGCATTCGCCGTATGGCGGAAGGCGTGGCAAAGGCGTATGTTGAACAGCGAGAAGCCTTGGGTTTCCCTTTACTCAAGCAGGCATCGGTGGTTTCGGTATAATTTTTACAGCTCAATTTTATTCCCTCTCTCCTAAAATGAAGAGAGGGAATAAAAATAGTGGATTTTATGCACTATGAAGGGGCGAAAAACTTTGTCATACTGAAGCAGAACATCGCTTTTGTGGTAGGGGCGTTGTTCGCTTAACGTATCTGTATATAGAAAATACTATAAAACAAAGAAAGGACGCCTCTCTCATGGCATCATTTTTCAGCCTCTTCAAACGTAAAAAGAAACAACAAGTCGACGAAAGCTTGAAGTTCGTCAGCCTTAAAGACTCGCTCGGCAACCAGTACAGCGTGCGAGACACAGGAACCAGCATCGTGGATGAATCCACGCTAACAGGCGAAACCCAAGCCCAGTTGAGCATCGCCCAAAAGGGACTCGGCACGCTGTTGCAGGAAATGGCATTGACGCAAAGCCAACGCCAAGAAGGCGTCAGCAACCGCCAAAAGGAACTCTACGAACCCTTGGCAGGCGACATCAACCGTTCCATTAACGACGCCAGCAGTCAGCTTCGCAGTCGAGAAGCCAAGCGTTTCGGCGGCGCCTTAAACAGCACCTTCAGTGCCACCGCCCTAGGTAGCCTGAACGACACTCGCCTAAGGGCCTTAGAATCCGCCTATTCAGGGAGCTTCACCAACGCCCTAAAAGAACTCACGGACGCCGATCAATCTCGTAGCGTTCGCTTTAGTGCCTTGGCAGGGTTTTTAGACGATTCTGAAAGTCGTAAGCAACGCTATACATTGGCGGGCTTTGATGCCATTCAGCAGTCGAAGTTTTCTCGGCAACAGGCGTTGCAGAACTTAAGCAATAGCTTGAGCAAAAGCAAGTCGCAGGGGGCGGGGGTGTCTCAACAGGACATGGAAAGTATCGCCAAGGCGATTGCCTCCAGTGGAGGCTAAGGGCTTAGCGTTTGAGCTTATAGTATTTTAAATAATTTCCCCTACAGTGCCTATACTTTGTCGCTACGATTATTTTGTTCAGTCATGTAGGTCTATCTACACTTCTTCACAAAATAATCTAGGCTCCTCGTCTAGCCTAAGTACGGAAAACTCTTTAAAACACTATA
>CANGYO010000056.1 GCA_947458095.1 Vampirovibrionales bacterium
CACGACGTTTGAGTAAAGACTATGAGATTAGTGTGTCTTCAGCCGAAACACAGGTCAAAATATCTCATTGCTGTACTCTGTTCAAAAGAATACAACTTTCATGAAGATAGGTTCTAAGCCCACCACTGTTTTTCATTTCTGATACCAATTAAACGATTAAATGTCGTGTTGTCTCTTCGTTGTCGCTACGGTTTTTTTGTTCCGTTATGTAGGTCTATCTACACTTCTTCACAAAATAATCGTAGCGACAAAGTATAGACACTGTAGGGGAAATTATTTAAAATACTATAGGTCAAGCTAAAACCGTTTATAGAAGCCTCGGCGAAAGTGTTTTAAATCATCGCCCCACGAATGCGATCCACCACACTTTCATAATCAAGTAATAAGTCTTCATTTAACATATTGTACAAGCCCACCGTGCATTTTCCGACCAAATAGGCGGTTTGCTTACGGTCTAACATTTTTTCTCGCTCCGTTGAAGGGAGCAGTTCTTCAATGCTAATGGGGTGATTGCGTTCATCCATAAGCTTTAAATCAGAATTTTGTACCAAGTTAATGCCGATACCTGTTACAATCCCTTTTAAGGTTCCGCCTGTAGAGATACGGGTTTCCACTAAAATACCCCCGACTTTGGCGTGCTTAGCATACAAATCATTGACCCCACGAATACGCAATGACAGATTTAAGCTTGGGTAAACAGATGTCAACACAATCCATGCGGCCAAACCCGCAATACTGGTATATAAGGGTACAAAGCCTGTCGGCACATTACGAGTGGTGAAAAGTTCATTGTGAACAGGGTACAACAGGGAACAATAAACCCCGCTGCCGATCGGTGATTGCCATTTTCGGTTTAACGTCCCTCTCCCATTTTCTTGTTTTTCGGCTAAAAACAAACTAGGACGCAACACCGCATGTTCAGGAGACTGCTCATAATGTTCCCATGCCCAATCATTGGTAGATGTCACCGAATAGGCTTCATACAAATCCAAGTCCGCATTAAGAATATAAGGCTTAATGCGTTCGCTAAACTCTTGAGGTAGAATGCTGTCGTACATTTAAAAATCCTTTGCCACGTCAATGGCACCGTACGTTAAAATACCGTTACATCCTGCACGCTTTAAAGAAAGCAAGGCTTCTAACATCACACGCTTGCCGTCAATATAACCCAGCGAGCTTCCTGCTTGAATCATAGCAAATTCTCCGCTTACTTGGTAAGCCAAAAGAGGCATTTGATACGTTTGCTTGAGAAGTTGAATCACATCCAAGTAAAACGTCCCTGGTTTGACCATGAGCATGTCCGCCCCTTCTTGGATGTCTTGCTGGGCTTCACGCAAAGCTTCTTGCAAATTGGCGGGATCCTGCTGATAAGTCAGCTTTGATGCCCCTGCTAAAGTTCCTGAAGACCCCACCGCTTCACGATACGGCCCATACAAGGCGGACGCATATTTCGCAGTATATGAAAAAATCTTGGTGTCGTAAAAATGGTCGTCTTCCAACGCTTCACGCAAACCACGAATACGACCGTCCATCATATCCGAAGGGCCTAAGGCATCGGCACCTGCGTGGGCGTAGTTGAGTCCTTGTTTGATGAGGGCTTCAATGGTTTTGTCGTTATGAACGCTATTATTGACCACTAAGCCGTCATGCCCATGTGTGGTGTATAAATCCAAGGCGACATCCACCATAATGCCCAAGTTGGGGCAGGCTTGCTTGATGGCGTGAATCGCTCGGCAAGCTAGACTATTGGGATTCCATGCTTCTTGAGCGTCTTCGGACTTGTCTGAGGCTTCGACACAGGCGAAAATCGCTACGCAGGGAATGCCCAAGGCTTCGGCTTCTTTGGCGACGTCTACGGCGACATCCACACTATAGCGTTGCACCGTAGGCAAGCTGGGAATGTCGATGCGTTGGTTCTGCCCTTCCACAATAAAAAGCGGTTGAATGAGGTTTTGGGGAAGCAGTTGCGTTTCTTGAATGAGCGAACGGCTCCAAGCGTCTGACCGCATACGGCGGTTACGAGCGAGGGGATATTGACCTGTAAACATGGGGGATTTCCTTTAAAGGCTTTTCAGAATAATTGTTTCAAACGCCTCCTGCACCAGCGGATGCTCACCGATCGGGGGGAGGACGTCCACGCTTAAGTGAGGAAAGCGTTGGGCAATCGAACGCTTCATCTCTTCGATTTCGTGAGCCACATGGGCGCCTGCCGCCATAAAGATCGGTAAAATCTGAAGATGCGTCAAGTGTGAAACGTCTACGTTTGCCAGGATGTCATCGGCGGTGGGGGTGGTCATTTCCATGTAGCACAGCTCCACCAACGCATGGGGAGACGTACGTTTAATCCGTTGGATGAGGGCTTGAAAGGGTTGCTTCCAGCGTTCGTCTCGACTGCCGTGGGCGACAAGCAGGGTAAAGGTCTTTATCGTCATAACTAGACCACCTTCTTCGACAAAATCAACCAAAGCGTCCACAATAAAAGCCCACTGCGGAGCGTCCAAGCCACCGTGCGAACCCAGTTGGTTTCGACCAATCGATGAATCACATTAAGATCGTAGCCTCGAGCGAGGGCATCATGGCAAGGGACGGACAAAAAGGCGGTGGCTCCCCAAATAATAAAGAGTAGGGCAAGCCCGATCCAGAGTATCCATGCTGGCACGCCGAGTGCTTTGCCCCAATACAAGCAAGCCAGTGCGGTGGCGACTTCTACCAGCATCAAAGGCCCAACGATATAGGTAATATCTTTGGCGTGCAAGTGGACGTATTCGGTAAACTCGCCTGCCCCAATTTTCGCCAAAAGGGGATAATGCACGCCTTGAATCAACCAGATTAAGCCCGTCATCGCAAAGGTGGCGAAGCTTTGAATCAGCAAGGCGGCTATGGTGACGTGATAGAGGGGTAAGGGTGCGGTCAACGTGGCAATGATGCTCATACGTGGGATTCCTTTGTGTTGGGGCTAAGGTGTTCGAGGAGTTGTAAGGCGGTGAGGCGACCTGAACGCAAGGCTCCGTTGATGGAACCTGAATCCAGGGCGTCATTTGCGAGTAGAATGTTCCATGTGGCTTGCAGGCGGTGGATTTCCGCTTGAATCGTAGACGATTTTTCGCCGTACAGCAAGGTAGATTGAGGTAAGGCGTGGGGGATGATGTATTCGGCTTCTTTCACCCAGTATTTCACGCTTTCGCCAAACCACGCTTGCAGTTCGTGATGGACTTGGGCGTCTCTAGCCTGTGGTTCAATGGGCAGGGCGGATTCTTTTAAGGTGATGCTCACCAAGTGCTTGCCAACAGGGGCATAATCAGACGCCACTTCTGAAATAAAGCAAAGATGTTGGATGATGCCTGTACCTTCACCATTTAAATAAAGTGCCTTAGCCTTAAGCCCTTTGGGTAGCTTTCCTTCAACAGAAAAATACAAGTTCACCGTGCTATTTTGTGCAAGGGGGAAGGTACCTTCTAGCAAGCGGAAGGTTTCGTGCAAGGGCGTGGCAAAAACGACAAAGTTTGCTAAAACCGCTGAGCCGTCCGACAAAGTGACGCATCGAGGGGCAGGCTTCTTCTCGTCAAAGGGGCTAAGGGTGACGACCGATCGATTGAGCCACAGCTGTTCTGGTGTGAAAGATTGAGATAATTGCTGAGGGATGGCGTGCATGCCTGCTTGGGGGATCGTTACCGTGCCGATAGCGAAGTATTTGAAGGTATACAAAAATTTTCGCACGCTGGTACGAAGTTCACTTTCTAAGAAGACACCCCCGTAAAAAGGTTTGAAAAATTGTTGAATATAGGTTTCGCTAAAGCCGTAGTCTCGTAAAAAATCGAGCGTGGGTTGTTCGGAGATTTGGAAAATGTCCGACTCGTTTAAGCCTTTCACGCTTAGTGACAATTTTAAGGTAAGTAACTTGTCTTTCACGGTGCCGATGGGTGAAAAAAGCCCTGTCAACAACTGAAGCGGATCTCGAAAAGGGTCACCGACTTGGTGAAAGCGGTCGTTGTAGCGAATGACGGCGCCTGCGTAGAAGGGTTTCAGGTTCAGTGCCTTAAAATCTAAAAAATGACGAGCTTCTTCGTAAGCGGTATTGAGGGCTTGAAAGCCTCTGTCGAAGGTAAAGCCGTGATGCACATCGCTTTGCACTCGCCCACCGACGGCTCCATCGGCTTCCACGATTAAAAAGGGTATGCCGTGATCTTGCAAGGTTTTGGCACACGCCAAGCCTGCCAGTCCTGCCCCCACAATCAAAACAGGGACATGGGGGATGTTGGGAGGGTGTTCGTTTGTTTTTAACGTCATCATAGTCTTTATTGTACCTAAAGACGACGAAAAAGCCAATTTTTATATAGGGTATTGGTAATACCCTAGCGGGTCTCTTCTTTTTTTGAAGGAGCATTCTTGGCTTGATTAAAACGATACTCGGCTTCTGTCACCACTTGATTCAACCACACAGGGAAAAAGCCAATGACCCCAGCCACAAGCACATAACCAATCGAATCCACAGGCGAACGCATATTACGAGCCGATTCCGACAAAATACGACGTACATCCAAAGACTGAAGCGTTTGCATCTTCAATCGACGCTTTGCCCAATCTACCGCAGGCAACGGCACCTTAGAACCGAAGAAATTAAAAGACGTACCCAAGTAAGACGCACCGTCTTTCTGTAAGCGTTTGAGGGTTGTATCAAGAGCATCGACTTCTTTCATGGCACTGGCTGAATGCGTGTACATGGCTTTAAATTGCTTTAAGACGCCTTCACCATGGTGGGGATTTAAGACATCCAACACGTTTTGACCTGCTCTTAAGGCAGCGACGCTGTCTTCTAATTGAGCAAAATGCTCATTTTTCAGCGTGTTAAAGACGTGTGAATAGCTCAAAGGCTTGCCATCTTTAGATTTAGGATTCGTTGCCATGACCTTTTGTGTACAGACATCAATAAAATGTTGATAGTTCATGGCTTTGTCTGCCATGAGGTTAAAGGCAGTGATGTCGCCTTTTTGCATCGCCAAATCTAAATGCCCTTTGAAAGTGTCGTAATCAGGCGTATGTGTCGCTGCTTTTAAATAGGCTTTTTCTTTAGGAAGTTCCCCAAGCAAGGCTTGGGTTTGAATGCTCTTTTCAAGGGCGTCAAGATCTTTTTCTAAAATACCTTTTAAGCCCTTTAAATCAATTTTTTGAACGTCGCTTATTTTCTCAAGCCCCTTGAGTCCAAATAAGCGATGAATCAGTATGTGCGGATCCGTATTTAAGCTCGCACGACGCATCCTACCGTTTTCGAGGGGAAGCTCATTGATGCCTTCAAACAAGTGAGTCTGTAAGTGTGTTTTGGAACTACTTAAGTCTTGTGTATGAGCAATCATCTTACGTCCGCCCACTTTGAGGGTGTCTGTCAATTCAAGCATGAAGCGGGCTTTATCTTTTTCATCTGCCGAAGCATTGGGATTATTTAACACCTTCAGAAAAGCCGTATTGCCCTTTTGCCAAAGCGGAAAAGCTTGAAGATACTCTTCCATAGGCTTGGCTAAATTATTATTTGCCTTGTGCATGGAAGCAAGTTTAGCTAAGGTTTCTGGTGCATTCGGCGTAAGGTTGTAAACTTCTTCAAGCTGCGGATAAGAAATCGAATGGCTCGTCTTACGAGGGTTCAATCCCCCATGCATGAGCATTAATTGGGTGTGCTTGGTGCTTTTGCCTAAGCTAAATAAGGTGCCGTCTTTCTGTTTTTTAGCCAGCATAGCATGCTTAACAGGTTCCAACGCAAACAAGAACAGTGAAATAGAGGTAACATCTCGAAGAATAACATCTCGAATGGCACGGTAATCATGCCCTTCCGCTTTACCGTCATTGTCTTCATCTATTTCAGGGGCTCTTAGGTATTCAGAATGCATACGAGCAGGCATCATGGATCCAAAGAACATAAGAATCAAGAAGGTGAGTGGCAATTTGGGAATGGTTGCCCCAAAGAGTTCAGGCGTCTTTTCAAATTTAGCAAACTCAACACTGTCCGTTACTAAGGACGCTATTTTAGCGGTGGTCATTTGCACCGCCTTAGACGCCACATTGTCTGTATTGCGTGCTTGGGCATTCAGGCGATCCGCAAAGTTCTTGCCTTTTCCCGGAATACTTTTCAAGTCATTATAGTAAAAGTGATTCAGGGCATCTACAAACCCGTTGTTTTTGTAAGGGGGTTGACTTGACATCATCATGACGCTTTACCTCCTTCCACCACTTGCGGATGAAATTGTTTCAAACGCTGACGGATCAGCTCTTTTTTAGTCAGGGCAATAGCATCCTTAGGCGAAGGCGTTGATTTGTCTTTCGCCTCTTTTTTCGCCCCTTCTTTCGGCTTATTCAGCATGACCAAGCGATTGGCAGGGTAATCATGACCTTTTTGAATGGCGTGAGCCAAGTACCACATCCAACCGAGCATCCACATGAAAGAACCCAGCGTCATAAACGCTTTGGTCGCTTTGGCAGTATTGAAGGATTGAGCAAGGGCGTCTTTCAAATCGCCTTTGCGAGCTTTGCCAAAGAAATTGCGTAAGCCTGCCAACATTAAATCACGACCCTTGTCCATATTCCGCAAACGAAGCAGGAAGGCATCTTGGGTAACGCCTTTCCCGTTCATGGTATTGACATGAGTCATTTGCTTTTTCATCCGAGTTTGAGGCGAATGAATCGCATTCACTTTCAAAGCGGTTTGTTCTGCGATGTTGTACAAGGCTTGCATTTTAGCGGTTAATAAGGCATGTTCTTGTCGACGTGCTGGATTGAAGAGCATAGCACCCGCCCCATGCTCCACATCAAACGCCAGCAACTTGCCTTGAACATCCGCCACTTCGGTAATGACTTTATCTAAACTCACTTCTTTTAAGTGAAGAGGCGTACTTTTATTCAGCTTGGCATGACTATTTAAAGACGCTTTCAAACCAAAAAGCTCACCGTCTTTCAAGCCCGTTTTTAAGGTGTTTAATTGTCCATTGCTGATATGATAATAAGGATTGAGCAAGCCATTCCCCTGAAACTCAATCGCTACTTTTTCTTGACACTTTGCATCAGGGATGCCTTCAAAAACACGCTCTACATAGCCTTTTCCTAAGGCTTCTAGGTTTGTGTGATCTTGTGGGCTATTGGGTTTAATCGGCTCTTCAGACAAAAACTGTTGCAGGTTTTGATGTTCTTGCGTTAGTTCATTTTCAGACATCTGCAAAGCACGACGCCCCGTCCAGCTTAAAAGCTTGCTTCGACTGGCAAAAGGCACCAAGCCAAATACCAAAGCAGGCACCAGCAAAGACCCCGGTGCCGCTTGGATTTCTCTCAACATTTCTTCACGCAAGTTCGCCCAATTGGCATTTTCGGCTTTTTTGCGTTTAATATACATCCATTTGTCTAAACCCTTGCGTTTTTGGGCTTCGGGATCTTTTTCAGGGTCATAGGGTAAGGCACCGCGTTGCAAGGAACGTGAAATACGAGGAAACGCCATGCCCACAAAGTCTAAAATGGTAAAGTCCCAAAAGAATTGCGAGTCAATTTTAGACGCCAAACCTGCCGCTAAGGCTGGATTCAGGGTAGACGCATAGCCTGCAACAGCCAAGGTCACCAATTCAGGAGATACCTCTAGTTTTTTGGTTTCTTCAGGTTTCTTTTTTCGTCGCTTAAAAATATTTAAGCGTTGCGTTAAAGACGTTTTGGTGTCTTTTTCAACGTCTATTTCAGTGGCTTGCTTGGGTAAGGATGCCTGTGTTTCAAAGGCATCGTGAGGAGAGGGTTCTTGCGTGATAACGTTCGTTAAAGAAGGCGTAAAAGCCTTTCGCTGTTGCGACTCGTCTTGTTCAGCTTTAAGCTTTGCAAGTGTATGGTAATGAAGAGATGATTGCTTAATAGACATCATGCGATTGTGCAAAACCTATGCTATAAAAACCTAATAAACCAAACGATGCTTGTAGCTCCTAAACCAAATGGATGTAACCAATTCACAAACGTTCCAAGAGTCTAAGCCACATCAGTATAAAACCCTTTGTTAATTGGGATTGTGCCAAGCGTCGTTACATTCGTAAACGAGAGAAGACGGCGATAGGATGAGGAGAGCTTGAGAAAAAACGTTCCGTGAATATATTCAAAACATTAAGATTTTATTATACACTATAAAGTGGCTTTTGTCAAAGAATGTTACAATCGCTCTAAAGACGGCTGTACACCCGTAACTTGGCGGAACGTGAACGTGGGTTGGCTTCCTTCTCAGCTTCGCTCGCTTCAAGTGGCTTACGGTTCACAGTTTTAAATGAAGGTGTTTTTCCGCAGGTGCAAATCGGAAATTGAGGTGGGCAAATACACCCATCCAGCCAGGGTTTGAAGGTCTGCTTGACCAGCCTGTCTTCTAAAGAATGAAAGGTAATAATCGCCACACGACTGCCCGCTTGCATCAAAGTGGGCAAGGTATTCAAGGTGGATTCCAAATGCTCAAGCTCGCCATTCACCGCCATACGTAAGGCTTGAAAAACCCGTGTTGCAGGATGCTTGGCTTCTTTCGCCTTGCCTGATTTCTGCTTCAATCGATAGATGCGTTCCACCAATTTCGCCAAATCTAGCGTGTCCTGCCACGGCGATTCGTCTCTATCCGCCACGATCGCTTTGGCAATCGGAAACGCATATTTTTCTTCACCATAGATCTCAAAAATACGGCACAATTCTTCAAACGATGCCGTGTTCAAAATATCGCCAGCCGTGGGAATCTCATCATCCGTGCCGTTCATCCGCATATCTAGGGGACCTGATCGCATGAAGCTAAAGCCTCGATCCGCTGTGTCGAGCTGGTACGAACTGACGCCCAAATCGAGCAAGAGTCCACCGTCAATCCCTGTGACGCCTAAGTCTGGGAGTTTTTCGGGGATTTCACTATAATTAGACTGAACAAAATGCGTATGCTGTTTAGTCTCAAAACCTGCTAACCTGGGAGCAAGCCGTTCTTGAGCCATCCCCAAGGCACGAGCATCTTGATCCACCCCCACCCACCGAGGGGATCTTTCGCCTAAGTCGTGCAAGGCTTCCAGCAAACACTGGCTATGCCCCCCCATGCCGAGCGTGCCGTCCACATAGGTTTTACCGACTTCTAGATTTAAGCCTTTTAACACGGCGTCTAACAAAACAGGCACATGCTTTTCGGCAATAGGCGTTAAGTCTTCACGCACTTGTTCTCTAGGCACTGGGTTTCATCCATTTTTTGGCGACGTGCTTCCAAAGGTAAGCCCCTCCACCAATCACGAGCAATACCGCAATGGCGACATCAAACTTGTGCCACAAGTGCTTAAATTCGGTAAGATTGTCCCCAAACACAATGCCAACATAAACCAGCAAATAGCTCCAAATTAAAGAACCGATAAAGGTGAAAATCGTAAACGTCCAGATATTCGCACCCAAAACGCCCGCAGGTACAGAAATAAACGTCCGCAAAATCGGGAGCATTCGACAGATGAAAAATGCCCAGTCCCCAAAGCGAGCCGTCCAACGACGGGCATCCGCCAAGTCGTCTTCGTCGATAAGGATCCACTTGCCGTATTTCTTAATAAACGCTTCTCCGCCCCATGCCCCTAGCCAGTAGGATGGGAGCGATCCCACGACGCAACCCACGGCTCCAGCGAGGCTAGCGAGGTGGATGTTCATTTCGCCTTGTTGCACGAGGTAGCCTGCATAGGGCAGAATCATTTCGCTTGGCAAGGGAATGTTCGCCGATTCAATCGCCATAAGCAGGACAATGCCCCAATAGCCCAAGGCTTCAATCACGCCATGCACCCAATGTAAGAGTCCGCCCAATATCCATTCAATGCTATGAATCAGCCAGTCCATGAGAAATCCTTCTTTCCTACCATTTTAAAACTAAAGTTGAGCCTGAATCCACTTGTAAGCGAGTGCGATTCCACCGCTTAATAAAAAGGTAACAGGAATGGTGAGTACCCATGCCCATAGAATTGATCCCACCAACGACCACTTCACCGCACTCAAGCGACGCGTCGCCCCCACGCCCATAATGGTGGATGTTATCGCATGCGTCGTCGAAAGGGGAATCCCCCAATGACTCGCCAGCATAATCACGCTAAAAGAGGTGACTTCAGCGGCGAATCCGTGAATCGGTTGAAGCTTAATCATTTTACTACCCAGCGTGCGGATAATCTTCCACCCACCCGACAAGGTGCCTAGGCCAATGGCTATAGCACAAGGAATCACAATTTCTAAACCCACATGGAACTCACTGGCAGGCACGCCCTTATACAAAATAATCGCCAAGGCGATAATGCCCATGCTTTTTTGAGCGTCGTTCATGCCGTGACTGAGTGCCATCGCTCCTGCGGACACGATCTGCAATTTGCCAAACACGCTGTTGATGCGGTTCACCGAAAGCTTGTAGACCATCCATGTGAGCAGGGTCATGAGCATATAACCCACTGTAAAGCCGATTAAAGGCGAGCTAAACATGGGAATAATCACTTTGTCGATGACCTTGTGCCAATGTACGACGTTTTCGCCGAAGCTTCCCACCCAAAAGCAGGCGGCCCCCATCAATGATCCAATTAAGGCGTGAGACGACGACGACGGCAAGCCCTTCCACCAGGTGATGAGGTTCCACACAATCGCCCCGATTAAGGCACATAAAATCGTTTCAAGGTTAATCAGCTCCGCTTCCACGATGCCTTTGCCCATGGTTGCGGCGACTTCAGTCCCCATTAAGGCACCCAACAAGTTGAAAATCGCCCCAAATAAAACGGCGGTTTTAGGCGTCATGACTCGAGTTGCCACAACGGTGGCGATCGCATTGGCGGCATCGTGAAAGCCATTGATATAATCAAAAATTAACGCCATGCTGATGATGACAATCAACAGTATAAATTGAGGATCTGCTAACCATTCCATTGTGTTAAGTCCTCAATTAGCTGTGTTTTAGGATGATACGCAAGGCAATGGCTGCCACATCTCGATAGGCATCCGTCACGCCTTCAAGGCTTTGATACAAGTCTTTACGAACAATCAAGTTCAAGGCATCGGGCAAGGGTTCGTGGGTGAATAGGGCATGTTCGAGTTCCAACGCCACACGATCGCCTTCATCTTCAAGTTCATACAACAACGCCACTTTTTCTTGCAAGTGACTGGCTTTGTCGTTGCGGTTTAAGCCTTCAATCAGCGTCACCAAAAGTCCGCCTTGCTTGACGATAATTTCCGCCATGCGTTGAAAGTCGCCGTCTAAGGAATGCAAGTGGTGAATGTGCATGCGTTGTTGAATGGTGTCAATCATGGCACTAATGCGGTACAAGGCTTCAGCGAGTTCTTGCACGTCTTCACGATCAAAGGGGGTGATAAAGGCTCGGCAGACTTCTTCAACAAGCGTTGCCAAGGCTTTTTTAGCAGCGGAACGAGCATCCGTCATGGGTTGACGGGTGGCATCACCGTGTTGGACGTAGGCGTGCAAGCCTTCGGAACTGGCTTTGGCTTGTTTGGCGAGTTCGTTAATAAGGTTGTAAAACAAGGCTTCATTGGGTAGAAAATTGAGGAACTTCATAAAATTAGTTAGACTCCCGAACGGATTTAAGCACATCGATACATTTTTAATCTGTCGAAGCTAGCTTATCTAAAACACGTCCGCATGACAATCTTTATTTTAGAAGTAGGAGGCTGGATTATTTCAAAGAGTCTGTTGAGAGTATTGAAAGAAAAAGACGTTATTTTCGGGTCCCTTCATCCACAGGAGAAAAACAAGGAAAAGGTCGACTATCTTTACCCTGTCCATTTAATGATGCCTTTTTTGATTAATGTGCCTTCTTGGATTCTCGCAGGCTCAATTAATTCGAACTCTGTTTTTTCTGATTTTATTGCTGGGTTTATCTCAAACCCATCTTTCCAATAAGATTTCGTATCTATCTCGCTAAAACAATCAAAAAATGAAGCCCTATTCATTGGGTTAAATCGAAAACGATTTGAAGGAAATAACAATGTACCTGTATCATCTACATAGTAATTTCCTTTTTTCTCTTGTTTGAACTTAATTACTATCTCCGATATATCGAATCTAACAGACTCATCAGTCAGGTTTCTAAAATTGCCTACGTTATTACAAAAAGCGTTCTTATCGATATTATAAGCGGTAACGAGTTTTTTCTCGTCTTCTGACAGCTTTACATCTGAAGCCGCTTTAGTTGCTGATTGTGTAGAATCAGGCTCAGGCTTGGACGTAGGCTCGGGTGTACGAGTAGGCTCAGGCGGAGGCTCAGGCTTGGACGTAGGCTCGGGTGTACGAGTAGGCTCAGGCGGAGGCTCAGGCTTGGACG
>CANGYO010000057.1 GCA_947458095.1 Vampirovibrionales bacterium
GCTTGAGTCATTTCTTTTTGACGCACTTTTTCTACAGCAAGTTGACGTAAGGCTAAAGGATAAGTCATAAATAAGGGATTCTCCAACTAAACAAATACCCCTTTATTATAGCCTATTTTACCTATCTTTTACTATAGACAAAAAAGACGTTCGCAGAGGATTCTATCGATGGATTCTAGGAAGCTTTCTAGCCCTTTTACGGAAAATTGCGTATAATATAAAAAGGCTACAGAAAAAGTCTTATTGGGTAAATCTTCTGTGTCAAAACAAGCCGTTTGTTTTTCCTTGAATCTTCATCCCACTAAACCTTTTTCTGTAGCCTCTTTATATATGTGAGAGAACTAAGGAGTCCAAACGTGAGCTTTGCATTAAATGCCCTAAACCTAGATGATTTAATGCCACAGGCGTTGGATGTCCTTCACTTTAGTCGTCAACACAACGCCCAAGTCACGGTTGAATTGCCTCAAAGCCAAGCGAAAGCCCTACCCCTTCAGGCACTTCTTCTGGCGGTGGATGCTCAACAGCGTCGTCAATTATTCGTTGTCACAAGCATTGAATCCTTAAGCACGACGGAAGCACGCTTAGGGCTTAGGGCAGTGTACGGTGTCGCTGTTTTAGAGGTTCAGTCTTTGTTTTGGATTTCTGCCGAGCGTTTAGCCCCTTTACTTTTGAACGCGTCTGAAGCTTCCACCTTAGATGCTCAATTCCCCGCCTTGCGTTTTTTCATGCGTGATGTGTACGGACACCTACGCCTTGAAGCGGATCATGAAGAGCATGGTTTGGAACTTTTGCTGTCTCTTTTCTTAAATGCTCGTCAAGAAGGGATGCATCCCTTCTTGTTTGATGCCTACGGCGTTTTAAAACGCAGTCAACTGCCAGGGCTTCACCTTGTGGAACTTGGGCGTACGCACGCCTTTCCTGTTGAAGCATGGGGGGTTGAACGCCTTATTGAAGAATGGACAAAGGGTTTGCCTACGCTACAGTGCGAAGAAGTATGGCGACAGTGGAATGCCATTGCAGGGCAACGCATTTTCAGAGTCCAAAGCTTACGTGAACTAGAAGAAGTCTTTTTAAGTACCCAAAGTGGTTTATTGTTCCGTTTGTTGAACCAGTTTAAATCCAGCAATATCTTTTG
Organism: Vampirovibrionales bacterium; assembly: GCA_947458095.1. GTDB lineage: Bacteria > Cyanobacteriota > Vampirovibrionia > Vampirovibrionales > JAJTHC01 > JAJTHC01. The sequence goes on from CANGYO010000057.1 coordinate 1,136, forward strand.
TGACAGTGGGCATCAAGAAAATGTACACCTCTTGCAAGAACTCAAACAGGCTGAAACAGAAGGCAAGCTTTTGGTTTTAGATCTTTCCAGTGTGAGTGTGGACTACCATGCGTGGGTGTGGCAACTGCTGAATCAAGCCTTGCGTCATAGTATGATGCCACTTAGTCGTATCATCGTCGGGAATGTAAGCCGACATGCCACCTTGCCTGTTTCGCTTCAACAGGAAGTGCATCAGTTATTAGAACAAGGTGTTAATGTGGTGAATCTTCATCCCTTGATTGAAAACTTGACGGTGCCTCATTTAGCAGACGCTCGAAAAACAGGCATTCAACACCTCTTGCAGTTGAATGAAAGTCAATCCACGGCTTTATTCTTAAGTGAATTAAGTCTTGGGATTCCGTTGCTTTTTGGTGATTTTCCTGCTTTACCCACGTCATTTGTGCAGGCTTCCTCCTCTTTGGCGATAAACGTACAAGACGTGAGCGAACTCACGCTTGCCCCAGCGGTTTGGACAGACGTAGATGCCTTAAAACCTTTAGAGGGTTTAGAATTTTTAGAACCTTCGATTGAAATGCTGGAATCAGACGACCAACAGCCTTCAACCCCTTTTCAAGCCATTGAACCGCCTTCTCTTCAAACGCTTTCTCACGAATCCCCTGAGTTTTCTGTGGATTCGTCTTACGACGCTTTGTTGATGTCTTTCTCTCCTCATGGGGAAGAAGCGTCTGAAGCTCCTGACGTTTTGACGGATTTTCAAGAAGCCCTCCTTGTTGAAGAGCCTCACGAGATTCCCACAGAAGATGCCTTGCATCGTTATCGTTCGGTCTTAAGTGAAATGCCTGAAGAATGGCGAAACTTGATTGAAACCCAGTTGTTGAATCCGACGAAACCGCAAGCGAGTCCTGCTCCTGTGGAAACGTCTGAAGAAGTGGAGAGTACGCATCACATTCATCCCTGTTTGCCAGATTCGATGCTCGAAGATGTAGCCCCTTACTTGGATGAAACGGCGGATTCGGGGTTTGATGATCCTGAAAAGGCAACCTTGCATGTGGAATACATTATAGATGGAAAAGAAGAGCTTAAGCGTAAGCCCTTAAGTACGGTAGATGTGTTGGAACAGACCTTGAGTCAAACCGAACCTATCTTTGGGCAATATTTTGATCCTTATTATGTACCAGCCCCTGGTGAAAACTTCCATGCACCTGTTCCAAACCCCCTTCCGAGTAGTTTGGTGGGACCTATTTTGCCCGACGCCCTTTTGGAAACGCTACCTGAACTTTCTTTAGATCTACCAATGCCGTCTTCTGTTGAACCGATTTCAAGCTCCCTTCTTTCTTATGCGGAACTTCCTGAGCCTCGTTTGGATTTTCACGTTGAAGAATCTCCTTTGGCTTTTGCAGAATCGCCTGAGTTTGAAAGTGAAGGGTTTTACGATGATTTACTCAGTGAACCGATTATCGAAGCCCATGCCCCTCAAGCAGAAGAAGATAGCTTGAGTGATGCGTTTTTACCCCATACACCCGCAGCTTTTAATCCGCAAGAACAGCTTGAAGGGATGACTGTGGTCTTGGATGCCGTTCATGCGGGTGATGTCAGCTTACCTGTGCATCAAGCCATTGAAGTCGATACGTTAAGTTTAGAAGATTTTGACCATTTTAACTTTGACTTAAATGTGATTAACAAGGCGGTGCATGCTGAGTTTAACGATATGGCGAATGAAAATCCCGTTTCGCCTGCGGACTTTTCGGATCTTGAAGTAGAGCTGGCAGAAACTCCCGCTCCCGTTGTGGATCCTGAAGATCCTTTAGCGGGCTTTTCTTTTGAAATGCCACAAGAAGCGACCCCTGCCCTTGCAGAAGAGGCGTCTGTACTAGCGGAAGAATCCGTTTCTTCAGGCATGCCTGAATTTTTAGTCCCTGCTTTTGATGAAAGCTCTTTCGCAGAAGATGAATTGATTCAATCGTTTCAGCAAGATTTAGCCGAAATGGACAGCGGTTATGTGCCTTTAAAAGGCAGCCAATATAACCAGACGGCTCCCATGCGAACGATTGCCGATGCGTCTCAAACTCAAATCATTACCCCGCCTCATTCTTTAGATGGCGTACCGATTACTCACACGCCTTTGTATGAATACCAAGACGCTTCGCCCGCCACGCCTGTTGAACTGCCCACGCAAGTGCCTGTTCATTATTCACCGGGTATGCACGTTCAGCACGAAGTCTATGGGGTGGGTGTGGTACATTCCGTGGTGGACATTGAAAACCGCACCGTGCTTTCGATTGTTTTTGAAAAGGCGGGCAAGCGTTTGATTGATCCGACCTTGACGGCCGTTGTCCCTGTTTAGTTTTTTGCCTTATCGCTAGATCTCTAATTTTCAGAACAATACCATGTCATTCTGCACGTTTTGCAAAGTTTTTATAGAAGTTTCTGCAAAAGTGGATTACGTCATTGCGAGCGTAGCGTGGCAATCTGCAAAGACGCCATAGGAGGGGGAACCAGATTGCTTCGTTTTACTCGCAATGACGGTGCATTTTAGACTTTCACAGAGACTTCTATAGCAAAAGAGCTTAACCCATTCAAAATCGTTAAGCTCTTTTGTAAAATAAAATCAGTCGAAAAAGCAGCCTAAACTTCGACGTGTTCTTCCGCCACGCTGGCTTCGCTAAAGCCTAAACTAATGCGACGCTCTTCAGGTTGAAACTTCACAATAAAGGTGTTCAACAACATGCCGACTTCAACGTGTTTGCCTTCAGCTTCTTCATAATTTTGAAGTTCACGAGCAGGCAACAAGGCTTCCACCCCTGGGTGAATCTCCACAAAGGCACCGAATTGCTTTAAACGCATGATTTTGCCTTCAACTTGCTGACCTTCTACCATGAGTTCAGCCACTTCTTCCCACGGATCTTTCATCAAGCTTTTGGCGGAAAGACTCACACGCTGACGCTCTTCATCCACACCAATGACTTCAACCTTGACGGTTTCGCCAATGGCGAGTAAATCGGAAGGATGTTCCACCCAACGCCAAGACATTTGAGACAAGGGCAAGAGACCATCGACACCGCCCAAATCAATAAAGGCGCCAAAGCTGGTTAAACGAACGACTTTACCTTCGAGCACTTCGCCTGTTTTAAGGTTAGAAAAGAGTTCTTTACGTTCTTCTTGCTGTTGTTCTGCCAAAACTTTACGATGCGACAAAATAATGTTATTGCGAAGGGCATCCACAGAAAGCAACTTAAAAGGCATGCTTTGCCCCACAAGGGATTCCAAATTGTTGCGACTTCTCATGTGGCTAGATGGCACAAAGCCTCGCAAACCACTTTCAAGTTCAATCAATAAACCACCTTTGACTACAGAAGACACGGTGCCTTCAATCAGCTCATCGGTGTCTAACTTAGTAGCCAATTGCTTCCATGCATAGGCTTGTTGAACACGACGTAAGGAAAGGGTCAACTGACTTTCATCGTCTTCTTCACGCAAAATGTAAAAATCGTAGTCTTTGCCTACTTCAAGCTCGTCGCTAAAAGCCGTGGCTCGTTCCGTGAGTTCTTTAACAGGTAGCAAGGCATTGGTTTTCGCCCCTACATCTACGTAAGCGTAGTTAGAATCCCACGAAACCACCGTCCCTGAAACAATTTCACCACGCCCAAAGGCATAATTGTATTTACCTTCCAACAAGGCTTCAAACGCGCGTTTGGAGTCTTCTGAAACGGTTAAGGTTAAATGATGGGGAAAAGAAGGCATGGACTTTTATGTCTCCCGACTTAATTCTACTAAGACGTTTTATAAATAGAGTGTTCACAACTTTGTCATTATATCACAAATATCTACAAAACGAATATTTTTATAATATAGAGTCATTATAACGTGATTCTTGTGTTTTTGTCACACTTTTTTATTTTCAAGTCTGAAACTCATTCAAATAGGGGGTGACAAAGGGGCTTTTGGAGAACGGACGCTTTTACGTTCTGTTTCCAAAAGCCCACATCAGTCATTTAGAAGCTTGCTTAGAATAATCCAATGATATTATTCTAAGCAAGCCCGTAAGCGACCTTTGTGAGCATCTAAGTGGTGTTGGGCTTCTTTAGGATTAGCCGCCAGATTTAAGGCAAGTAACACCGCTGACTTGACCTGCCCATTACAACGGTCTAAGGCGTGTTGAGCCTCTACTTGGTCGACTTTAGCAATCTGCATGACCAAGCTTATCGCACGAGCTTTGAGCTTTTCGTTGCTGGCTTTTAAGTCCACCATTAAATTGCCGTAGGTTTTGCCAAGCTTCACCATACTGGCGGTGGTCAACATATTTAAAACCATCTTTTGAGCCGTACCTGCTTTTAAGCGACTCGACCCGCTTAAGACTTCAGCCCCTACTTCGGTGACAATGGCAAAATCAGCGACTTCATTGGCTTGGGCATCGGGATTGCACGTTAAGCTCACGGTAATGACGCCTTCTTCTTTGGCGTGACGCAAGGCTTCCACCACATAAGCAGGGTTTCCACTGGCTGAAATACCGATCAAGACATCGCCACGACTGACGCCATATTGACGGATGTTCCTAATCCCTAAGTCTCCATCATCTTCCGCCCCTTCAATGGGATGACGCAAGGCGGTTTCCCCCCCCGCAATAATCGCTTGCACAAGGCTGGACGGCGTGCTAAAGGTGGCAGGGCATTCAGCAGCATCAAGTACGCCGAGTCGCCCACTGGTACCTGCTCCAATGTAATAGAGGGAATGGTCGTTTGCGAGGGCTTCATAAACGGCATTCACCACTTCAGTAATTTGTGGCAGGGCTTTTTTTACAGCTTCAGCCACTTTTTGGTCTTCTTGGTTGATGCGTTCTAGCATGGCAAGCGTGGGGATCTGGTCTAAATCCGCCGTATGGGGGTTCTGGGATTCGGTGATTGGAAGGCTAATCATCATCTGAAGTCCTTATTGTTTTCTTGATGCAAGACCAACGCCCTTTTTTAGGACGCATTGTCTGCATCATCTACTAAAATTGTTTTAGTAGGAATACATCTTATAGAGTACCACAAGATTGTATAATCGGCGTATAATGGAACATAGATTTAATAAATAATAGATATACTGTCGTTCAATACGCTGGTTTATTACAAAGATGTTTAAAGGAAGAACTCAAGTGAAACTCAAGTTAACTCTCGTAAAATATATCGTCCCTTTGTACATGACCTTAAGTTTCACGTGGCTTATGTTACCAAATGTTGCAGTGGCGATTGACTTGGGTGAAAACCTCAAACCCTTTCCTTACGGAGACACGAAGAACCTACCTTTGGCGATTGAAATGGCGGACGTGAACAAGCCGCCAAGTACGACGTTTAAGTACCCCATGGCAACACTGCCGAAGTCGTATTCCCCCACAACGGTGATTGCTTCAGCTGGCGTGAATACAAACAACACAAGCCTTTTGGCGGTACCTGCTGTCAAAAAAGACCGAACGTCTTTTTTGAAGACCTTAAAAAATCTGTTTACGCCTAAATCCAAGGCTTCCTTGCCGATTCACTTAAAAAATGAAGGGTCGCATACGCCTGCCAAAAAGGCTAACACGACATCAACAAAGCAGGTGGCGATGGCGTCTCCTGTGGCGATGGCTTCCGTTACGAGCTGGACGCCTAGTCCAGTGACTTTGCCGAACATTTGGAAAGACGGTAAGCGACCCTTCCCCACTGTTCGAGAGCAAATGGTGATGCGTCTGATTCAAAGCACCAACCCTAGTTGGGACGCCCCTTCCGCTCACATTTTAGCACGACTCATCATCGACAGTGGGGATGCCAACCGCATTGACTACCGTATTTTGGCGAGTTTGATTGCCACAGAATCATCCTTTAAAGTGAATGCCGTTTCGAGTACAGGAGCGAAGGGCTTGGGGCAACTCAAAGACGCCACGGCTCAATGGCTTGGCGTGAAAGATGCCTTTAACCCGATGGACAACCTTAATGGCACGGCAAAATACTTGTCGTACTTGGCGGATCAATTCCCCAACGACCCTGCTCGTGCGGTAGCGAGCTACTTTGTAGGCCAAGGCAACGTCAAGCGTTCAGGCTTAAACGACAGTGCCATACAATACATTATGAAAGTGCAACGCCACTTGGATCTTCTATTATCGTGGGGAGCGAATTAAGCAACGGTTGTTTACCTTCAATATAGTTTACAAGCACATCACTATGAGGAGGTTCAATATCCTTGCGAGTCACTGTTGTTGAAACATGTGAAGCCGTATATCTAGGGATTTGAGCAAGAGCATTGGGATTAGTTGGTTCGTTTTGTGTAGCTGGTAGTATCATTTTCTCAATAACGACATGGTCTTTAGTGTTCGGTTGTTTGAAAATTAGACGAGAAGCATCAAAGCCTAACTCATTTTCAATAATTCGCAAAACGTAATCTGCAAGGGAAGAAGATTCCGCTTTTTGGGCAGATGCTGAAATAAGATTCCACTCGTTGGGATTTAATTTGTCTCCAAATAGTTCCATGACATGCTGGAGGAAATTCTCAAGATTTAATTGGATGCCAGGGACGTTCTCTTTTTGAAGAAAAAGCTTCCCACTACGAGCATTTTGACTCGATGCTTTTGGGGCAAGCGGCTAAGTCGATTGAGCCGTCATGTTGGACGGGCGTACAGAAGAAAAAGTGGGAGAGAGTCGCATGGTCTTGCCCTTATAGAGTGGTTAATTAAATAAACAAAACAACAATACATTAAAGTTGTATTGGATTATTCTGATACAGTCCCTCTAAAGTGTCTAGGGGAAACACAGCAATTGTTACAATATAGCCCTAAAGCCATTCTGTACAGGTGGCGACAAAAGGGCATTAAGCGACAGAGATTACTTCCGTCACCCCCGGTACATGCGCCTTGAGTTGCTCTTCAATCCCCATTTTAAGCGTATACGTTGAAGACGGACAAGTCCCACAAGCCCCCTGCAAACGCACCTGTACGACGCCTTCATCCGTGACATCCACCAATTCTACATCGCCACCATCGGCTTGTAAATAAGGACGTAACGTATCTAAAACCTCTTGAATCTTCACTAAATCAACTAAACTGGTCATATTTTTCTTCCTTTATCTTAATACACTAAATCCCAAAAGAAGTGCCACAGCCACAGGTATTACTCGCATTGGGGTTGATGAACTTAAATCCTCCATCCACCATGGCGTCTGAATAATCGACGGTTGTCCCTTTTAAATACGCCACAGCCACAGGGTGAATGTACAAAACCACATCCTCAACACGTTGAATAAAATCACCTTCTAAACGATCGTTGGTGGGGTGCATGTCGTATTGTAACCCTGCACAGCCCCCCCCAAGTACACTCAAGCGAATGGCAGAAAGTTCTTGTTCTGCCAATAACTGTTTCATTTTTTGAAATGCCAAGGGTGTCACATGAACAATGGCATTTTGTGTGATTTCCATTAAATGAACTCCTTATTTAGTCATAATTAGAGTCTAACGTAAACGTCATGGTTTTTCAAGGCTTACCTTCTTTTTTAAGATTTGAAGACACCGCGTAAAGTCGGACGAACAGGATATAGGGCGGTTTCATTAAAAAGTAGACCTAATCCAACTCAAAAAAAGACTTGATGCTTTTGCGTGTAAGGCGTATACTGTTTAGTATGTTGACTCAACAAATACTTGAAGCATCCGCTTGCCAGACTTAGAGGATTCCCACCTATGAAAATTAAACTCAAAGAAATCGCCCGAGAACGCAAGGCATGGAGCCTCTATAAACTGGCTAAAGAAATGGGCTTGCCCCAGCAAACCATTTACTCCTGGGCGAGCGGAAGAACGCAACCCAACTACGAAAACATGGACAGGCTCTGCGATATTTTGGATTGTGCGGTGGGCGATCTGTTTGAAGCGGAACCTGTTCAGCAAAAACTATTTTAGGGAGCTAGGGCATCATATGACGGCAACTTTTACCCTCGCTGAATTGGTCGAAGCCACGCAAGCTCGTGCGATTAACGATCTTCCTTTCTCTGATTCACGCTTTTCCATTAGCACGGATTCTCGTCATGTGACGGCAGAACAGGTGTTCTTGCCTTTGGTGGGCGAACGCTTTGACGGGCATGACTTTTTAACGGCTCTTGCGGAAAAAGGAGGGCGTCTTGCCTTTTGCGAAACTCGCTATTATGAGGCTCACCCTACAGCGAAAGAGGCGTTTAATAACGTCTTGCTTCTTTTGGTGGAAGACACGTTGGATGCCTTGCAAGATCTCGCTCGTTTTCACCGCAAGCGTAGTTCCGCCAAAATCATTGGTTTAACAGGCAGTTCGGGCAAAAGCACGATGAAAGAATACTTGTTTCACGTCTTTCAACAAAGTCACCAAACCCAAGCGACCTTTGGCAATCATAATAACGATATTGGCGTGGCTCAAACCCTTTTGTCGATTGAAGCCGACACGGAAATTGCCATTGTGGAAATGGGCATGCGAGGCTTGGGGCAGATTCGGCGACTCACCAAAATGGCAGAACCTGATTTGGGCTTGCTCATCAATATCGGACCTGCTCATATTGAACTGCTTGGCACGCTTGAAAACACGGCGATCGCCAAGTGTGAGCTGGTGGAAGGGGTGAAATCGACACTCGTTTCTAATGGAGACGATCCCTATTTGGAAGCACGCTTGGCGGAACTCCCTTTAACACATTTGACGCATCTTCGCTACCAACTCAAGGATGCTCAAAACAAAGTCGCTTTGCCTGATGGCACGTTTCGCTTTACCGTCGATGGCGTGGATTTTCGTTCGCCTTTACCTGGGGAGCATCAGGTATCAAACCTCTTGGGCGTGATTACGGTGGCGAATGCCATGGGGCTTGCAACCCAAGCGGTGGCGGATGCCTTGGCGTCCTTCACCTCTCACAGCGGACGCTTTGAACGAGTCAATCTCGACAACGGTCATACCCTCATCAACGATGCCTATAACGCCAACCCGACCAGTATGAAAGCCAGCTTGGATGCCTTTTTTGCAAGCTCGCTTGAAGCGAATCAAGCTCGTGTGTTGATTCTAGGCAGCATGAAAGAATTGGGCGACGCTTCCCCTGCCTATCATGCGGAACTTGTTGAATCGTTGAAGGCATATTCAGACCTGCGAGCCGTGGTCTTTATTGGTGAAGAATGGGCATCGCTCGCTTTACCTGAAGCGTCTTTGATTTACAGCGATACGGAGCAGTTTTTGCAAACCCTTCAAGCGTTCCAAGTGCAGGCGTTAAATGCCTTAGATGCAAAAGAAACGATCGCTTATTTTCTGAAAGGCAGTCGCTTTCATGCCCTTGAAAGCCTGATTCCTTCTTTAGAATCCTATAAAACATCATCACAAACATTGGAAAATACGCCTCTATGAATACCTTTTTAGAACTCCTTCATCAAGCCCACTTGGCTCATCTCATTAAAACTCAGCTGATTTTCATTCTGCCCGCCGTGATTATCGCCTTTGGCGTGGGTTTAATCGGCTTTCCCCTTTTCATCGACTTTCTCAAATCCCTACGAGTCCAACAATTCATTCGTGAAGAAGGCCCCGACTCGCATCAGTCCAAAAAAGGCACCCCCACAGGCGGAGGCATCTTCCTCATCGGCTTATGGGTGCTGGTTTCGCTGATTATGGCAGGGGTCATGCAGTTTATTAAAAATGCGGAACATATTTTGCCGTCGCCGTATTTTTACACCCCACTGGTTATCAGCCTAGGACTCATGGGACTCGGCATGTGGGACGACCTCGCTAAAGTCCTCAAAAAACAGAACAAGGGCTTAGGGGCAAGGGCTAAGCTCGTGGTGCAAGCAGGCATCGGTGTGATGTTAGGCTTGATTATGGTCTTTGTGCTTGGGGATACCGATGTACATTTCTTCAGTCATATTGTGCATCTACAAGCGTGGCAATACATCCTATATGCCACCTTTGCTGTGACTGCCTTGTCGAACGCCGTCAACCTCACCGATGGACTCGACAGCTTGGCAGGGAGTACGACAGCACTCACGTTCTATGCCTTTTCCTTGCTCTTGTTGACACTTCCTAATGCCGAAAAGTTTTTCCCTTCGCTTTTATTGTGCATTCTGATTTTGCCCTGCTTGATTGCCTTTTTGGTCTACAACAAGTTTCCTGCCCGTGTCTTCATGGGCGATTCAGGCAGCCTCGCTCTCGGAGGACTCATCGCCAGCATGGGCTTAATGACGCATCAAGATGGCTGGTTGCTTCTGACCGCAGGCATCTTCACCCTTGAAGCGCTTAGCGTGGTGATTCAAATCGTGGGCTTTCAATTGTGGCAAAAACGCTTCTTTAAAATGGCACCCTTTCATCATCATTTTGAATTGTGTGGTTGGCATGAAACCCAAGTGGTGAATGCTTTTGTCATCTTTCATGGTTTACTTTGTATGCTTTCCTTATATCTACAACGCTTTATAGCCTCCGCTATATAATGGAGTCCCCAGCTAATGTCACACCCTCCCTTAGCCCTTATCACGCAAGGCGTACAGGATTCACTCATCTGCGAGATGTCTCGTTTAGCCGTTGCCAAAAAAGCCCTTAATTTGGCGGAAGGTCTGCCTGATTACGATCCGCCGTCGTGGGTGCTGGAGGCCTATCAGCGGGTTTTAGCCGAAGGCAAAGATCTTCACCAGCTTCGCAATACATGGGGAGCCGTTGAAACCCGTGAAGCCGTGTCGTCCTATTATCAGCGGTTTTACGGCTTAGATTATGACCCTGAAACGCAAGTCACCATTACCTGTGGTGCTACCGAAGGCTTGTATTTGGCTTTAAAAGTCCTCATCAATGCGGGGGATGAAGTCATTGTGTTTGAGCCGTTTTATGAGCCGTATCACGATTTAGTCAAAAGCTTGGGGGCTATTCCTGTTTTTTATACGTTGACGGCTCCTGATTTCAAGATCGACGCGGATGCCTTAAAGGCTCTCATCACACCAAAAACCAAGGCGATCGTCTTAAACAATCCCAATAACCCCACAGGGCGAGTCTTGAGCAA